>DATAVJ010000015.1:0-9770 GCA_036267795.1 Rudaea sp. | reverse complement strand
GGTTCGACGCCGCCGTGCAGGGAATACAGCGACTCGAGCAAACTCTCGTCCGCGCTCGAACACACCGCCAGCACCACCGCTTCGCTGCAGCCTTTCGCCGCGATGTAGGCGTGGCCCATCGAGCTGTCGATGTAGATCGATTCGCCTTCGTGCAGTTCGATCGGATCGTAGAATTCCGTGTGCGCCACGATGGCGCCTTCGACGACGTAGATATATTCCTCGCCCGGATGGCGCACGAGTTCGCCGAATTCCGCCAGGCTCTTGGCGCGGATGCGCGTGTATACCGGGATCATGCGCTTGCGGCGCAGCTCGGCGCAGAGATAGTAGTAGTCGTAATTCTTCGTGTTGACGCGAACGGCTTCGTCCATATTGCCGATGCTGCGGCGCGCGGTGACGGCGGGTTCCGCCTCGGCGGCCGGGTCGGCGAACAGTTCCGACATGCGGATGTTCAGGCGCTGGCTGAGCTGCAGCAATTTGTCGTACGTGAGCGTTAGCCGGTCGTGTTCCACCTTCGACAAGGTCGACACGGGAATGTCGATGCGCTCGCTCATTTCTTTCAGCGTCCAGCCGTTGCGCGCGCGCAATGCGCGCAGCAGGCTGCCGAGTGTGGGATGACGCGCTTTCATGTGCATGCTTACTTTAACTGTCCTGTGGGGTGCCGCGCCATTGCAGCATGAAAGCCCGATTGTCCTGAATGGAAAACTCAATTGACAATTCTCTAATCAGGATCATACTGACCTGAGCGAGACAGTGTGCGAGAAGGGACAAACCGATGTCGGGGAGAGGATTTTCGTCCGGGGCGGCGCCGTGTTCTGCGAGTGCTCGGTGCCGCCGCGGCGTCTTTTTCGCTTCCCCGCCGGCCGCTCACCGCTCGTCAAAGACACGGACCCCGAGGAGAAAAAATCATGAGCACGATCCATCGCACGCGATTGGTACATGCCATCCTGCTCGCGCTCGTCGCCAGTACATGCGCGCAGGCGCAACAGGCGCCCGCGACGCCCGATAGTCAGTCGTCCACGCTCGAGACGATCATCGTCACGGCGGAAAAACGCAGCGAGGACATTCAAAACGTGCCGATCTCGATCGGCGTCGTCGACGAAGCGCAACTCGAAAACCTGCACGCGACGCAGCTCAGCGATATCGCGCCGTACATTCCGGGTTTCACCGTCATCAATGGCGGCTCGCCGGGACAGGCCATGCTCGGCATTCGCGGTATTTCGCCGCTGAGTGCCGGTTCGACGGTCGCCACCTACATCGACGAAACGCCGCTCGGCACGAGCAGCAACTACGGCGCGGGCTCGACCGATGTGCTCGATCTGCTGCCGTACGATTTCCAGAGCGTGGAAGTTCTGCGCGGACCGCAAGGCACGCTGTACGGCGCCAGCGCGCTCGGGGGCGTGTTGCGTTACGTGAGCAAGCCGCCCGATCTCGACACCCCATCATGGCGGGCGGGCGCGGATGTTTTCAGCGAATCCAATGGCAGCGATCTCGGCTACGGCGAACGTCTCGGGTTCAGTGCGCCGATCGTCCCCGGACAGCTCGCCATCAGCGCGAGCATCGCGCGCCAGAATTCTCCCGGCTACACCGACAACGTGCGCACCGGCGAAAAAGACGAGGACGATTTCTGGCAACAAGCCGCGCATGCGACGCTGTTTTGGAAAGCCAACGACGATTTGTCGGTCAAGTTTTCCGCGATCCAGTCGAGGGTCGACTCCAGCAGCGCATCGGCTACGGCGCTCGATCCGGTTTCGCTGAAACCGGTTTACGGCGATCTCAAAGACGACAATTACGTGCCCGAGCCGTATCGCAAAGACATCGATTACTACAACGCTACCGTGAATTGGAATCTGGGATGGGCCGATTTCGTTTCCTCGACGAATTACGAAGATGCGACGGCACACTCGCAGCTCGACGCGACATTGGTTTATGGCGTCGCATTCCCTCTGTTCGGTTTGCCGGCGCCGGGAATTTCCGCCGTCACGTATGACTTGCAACTCTACAAGACGACGCAGGAATTCCGTCTCGTGTCGAAACCCGACGACCATATCGAATGGCTGCTCGGCGCGTTCTACACCAATGAAGACAGCAAACAGAATCAGGCGGCGAGCGCGCTGACGCTCGACTACGAGCCGATCGCGGGACTCGATCCGCTTGCCGTCGTCGGCTTGCCGTCGACGTACAAGGAATACGCCGGTTTCGGCGATTTCACCTATAAATTCACGCCGATGTTCGATATCACCGCCGGCGCGCGCTGGGCGCACAACAAACAGACGTTCTCCGAAATCACGAGCGGCGCGCTCGAAGGGCTCGGCAACACGTCCGGCAATTCGTCCGAGGATGTGTTCACGTATTCGCTGAGTCCGCGCGTGCACATCAACAGCGATTCGATGCTGTACGCGCGCGTCGCCAGCGGCTATCAGCCGGGCGGACCGAATCTCGCATTGCCGGGAGTGCCGACGTCGGTCGAGGCGTCGACGCTGACGAACTACGAAGTCGGCTTGAAGACGTTGCTCGACGAGCATCGCCTGTCGCTCGACGTATCCGTGTTCGACATCGAATGGGACAAGATCCAGGTGTCGGCCAACAACGGCGTCGTCGCCTATCTCGCCAACGGCGGCACGGCGCGCAGCCGTGGTGTGGAATTTTCTTCGATGTATATGCCGGTTCCCGGATTTCGTCTCGGCTTCAACGGCGCTTATACCGACGCCGTGTTGACCGAAGACGTGCCGAGTATCGGCGGTCTCGACGGCGATCGTCTGCCGTCGATTCCGAAATGGGCGGCATCGGCCACCGCCGATTACTCATTCCCGCTGCGCGGCGGGTGGGAAGGCCGCGTCGGCGGCGGCATCCGTTACGTCGGCGATTCGACGAGCGCGCTGGCGCACAGTCCGACAGCGTTGCCGCAGGACAGCTACACGGCCATCGATCTGAACGGCGATGTATCGGACGATCATTGGACGTTCCGCATCTTCATCAAGAACCTCACCGACAAGCGCGTCTATACCAATCTGAGCGCACTGACGAACGCGGGCACGGGCGAAATCGATGGAGTGAAAGGCGTGCCGCTGCAGCCGCGCACGGTGGGCGTCGGATTCGACGTGAAGTTCTGAAGAACATGAGTTCGATCCTGCGCGAATCGGCAGCCGAGTCGCTGCCGCAGCCGTATCTCTTGTTTCTCGGCGACACCACCGAGCCCGGATACGCGAAGACCGCGTTCGGCTTGCGCGACTGGGCCGGCGATCGTTGCGTGGGCGAATGGTCGTGCGGCGCGACGGTCACGACCGGCCTGCCGCGGTTGCGCCCGAAAGAGGCGCGTGCACGCGGCGCGCGCGGAATGGTCATCGGCGTCGCCAACAGCGGCGGCATCATTTACGACAGCTGGATTCCGTCGCTCATCGAGGCGCTGGAATCCGGACTCGACATCGTCAGCGGCATGCACACGCGATTGAGCGACACGCCGCAGTTGAAAGCGGCGGCGGCGCGACTGGGCCGGCGTCTGATCGACATCCGCACGCCGCCGCCCAATATTCCGATTGCGACCGGCCGCAAGCGCACGGGCAAACGCCTGCTCACGGTCGGTACCGATTGCGCACTCGGCAAAAAGTATACTGCGCTCGCGTTGACGCGCGCGTTCGCCGCACGCGGCGTCGATGTCGATTTCCGCGCGACGGGGCAAACCGGAATCCTCATCGCCGGCAGCGGCATCCCGATGGATGCCGTCATTGCCGATTTCGAAGCCGGTGCGGCCGAAATGCTCAGTCCGGATGCATCGCCGCAGCACTGGGATGTCATCGAAGGACAAGGTTCGCTGTTTCATCCCGCCTATGCGAGCGTGTCGCTCGGTCTTCTGCACGGCAGCCAGCCGGATGTGTTCGTCGTCTGTCACGCGCCCGCGCGCGCGCGCATGCTCGGCAACGAGGATTTCGTGCTGCCGAGCATCGAAGAGACGGTCGACATGACGCTGCGCCTCGGGCGCCGCACGAATCCGGAGATTCGCTGCGCGGGCGTCAGTCTGAATACGGATAAGTTGGAAGAATCTGCCGCGCGCGAATTGATTGCACGCGAAAGCCGACGACTCGGATTGCCTGCTGCGGATCCGATGCGCGGCGGGGTGGAATTCGAGAGACTTGTCGATGCGTGTTTGTCGAATTGAGTGAATTTTATGAAACAGCCGAGCTGAAAAAAGAGCTTGTCATTCTGGCGAAAGCCGGAATGACAGCGAAGAGAAGTCGACGGAATGACCGCAAAGAGAAGCGCAACGCGTAAGCCCTAGGAGAAATTCATGTCCCCCACTAAATTATTCGCCGCCACGTTGCTGACGATCGCGTCGGCACTCGCAAGCGCACAAGGCCCCGCGCCGGCCACGCCGGCATCGCCGCCGCAACAAGACGTGAAAGCGGCGCCAATCACACCGGTCGAGCCGAGCACGGCGCGGCAACTCACGAAAGAAGACGTCGATGCATGGCTCGACGGCTACATGCCGTACGCGCTGGCCACCGGCGACATCGCCGGCGCCGTCGTCGCCGTCGTCAAGGATGGCCAGATTCTCACCGAGCGCGGTTACGGCTACTCCGACGTCGAAAATAAAAAGCCGGTCGATCCGAAGCTCACGCTGTTCCGTCCCGGTTCGGTGTCCAAGCTGTTCACGTGGACCGCGGTGATGCAGCTCGTCGAGCAGGGCAAGCTCGATCTAGACGCCGACGTCAACAAATACCTCGACTTCCAGATTCCGCCGCGCGACGGCAAGCCGATCACGCTGCGCAACATCATGCAGCACACGTCCGGATTCGAGGAACAGATCAAGTACATCATCACCGAAGACCCGAACGGCCCGAGTTTCGAAGATCTGGTGAAACGCTGGACGCCGACGCGCGTGTTCGACGCCGGCACCACGCCCGCGTATTCCAATTACGCGACCTCCGTCGCCGGTTATATCGTGGAGCGCGTTTCCGGCGAATCGTTCTTCGACTACATCGACAAGCACATCTTCGCGCCGCTCGACATGAAGCACTCAACCTTTCGCCAGCCGCTGCCGAAGGAACTCGAACTGCTGATGTCGAAGGGTTACATCCAGGCATCCGGCGAAGCGAAGAAGTTCGAGATCGTCGGTCCCGCACCCGCGGGTGCGCTGTCGTCGCCGGGCGAGGACATGGCGCACTTCATGATCGCGCACCTGCAGAACGGCGAATACCACGGCAACCGCATCCTCAAAGAGGAAACGGCGAAACAGATGCACGACCATCCGCTCACGCTGCTGCCGCCGCTGAACCGCATGGAGCTCGGTTTCTTCGAGACCAATATCAACGGCCGCGAAGTAATCGCGCATCTCGGCGACTCGCAGGCGTTCCATACCTCGCTGCATTTGCTCCTCAAGGAGAACACCGGTTTCTACGTGTCGTTCAACAGCGCCGGCAAAGCCGGCGCGGCGCATCCGTTGCGCCTTGCATTGTTCGCGGATTTTGCCGACCGCTATTTTCCGGCGGCAACAACAACGACGACGCGCGTCGATGCGGCAGACTCTGCCAAGCACGCGCAGGCGATGGCCGGCAACTGGGTGGGCTCACGCGGTTCGCAATCGAACTTCTTCTCGCTGATCGGCATGATCGGGCAAAGCAAAGTCGGCGTCGGGCCGAAGGGCGAACTCGTCATCCCGGAATTGAAAGGTTTGAACGGCGTACCGATCAAGTGGGTCGAAACTTCACCCTTCGTTTGGCAGGATGCGAACGGACACGAACAGGTCGCCGCGAAAGTCGTCGAAGACAAGGTTGTGCGCTGGAGTTTTGGATTGGTTGCACCATTCACCGTATACGATCGCGCGCCCGCGAGCGAGAACGGCGCGTGGTTGATGCCCGCACTGTATGTGAGCCTCGCCGTTCTTCTGTTCACGGTTGTCTTCTGGCCGGTAACGGCGATCGTGCGCCGCCGCTTCGGCCAGCCTCTCGAACTGCCGTATCCGGCGATGCGCGCGTATCGCGCCGGCAAATTCGGCGCTTTGCTGATCGTGCTCGCACTACTTGCGTGGACGTGGTCGGTCGTCGCGATGTTCTCGGATCTCAACAAGACGACGAACGCCTTCGATCCCGTATTGCGTTTCGATCAGGTATTCGGATTCATCGCGTTCATCGGCGGCTTCCTGTTGATCGTGTGGAATCTGAAGGCGGTGTGGAGCGGCGAGCGCCGCTGGCCGGCCAAGCTGTGGAGCATCGCACTCGTATTCTCCGCGTTCATCATGTTGTGGATCGCTTTCGTGTTCCATCTCATCAGTTGGGGAGTGAATTACTGATGACGCTCAAGCTCGATGTCGCCACCGAGAAACTGCGGCTGCGCGTTCCGTTCCGCATTTCCGGTTACGTGTTCGAAGCGCAGGATGCCGTCGTCGTCACGCTCGACGACGGCACGCATCGCGGCCGCGGCGAGGCATCCGGCGTGTATTACCTCAACGACAACATGCCGGAGATGGTCGCTGCCATCGAAGCCCATCGTGCCGCGATCGAAGCGGGCATCGACCGCGAATCGCTGCAACGCCTGCTGCCGCCCGGCGGCGCGCGCAACGCGCTCGATTGCGCGTTGTGGGATCTCGACGCGCATCGCACCGGCAAATCAGCGTGGCAGTTGGCGGGATTGCCGCAGCCGAAACCGCTCGTCACCACTTTCACGCTCGGTGCGGAGAGCCCCGACGTGATGGCGGCGGGCGCGAAAAATTACGTGCACGCGCGTGCGATCAAGATGAAGTTGACGGGCGATCTCGATCTCGACATCGCCCGCGTACGCGCGGTGCGCGGTGCGCGCCCGCACGTGTGGCTCGGCGTCGACGCCAACCAGGGATATCAAATCGATGCGCTCGAAGAATTGCTGAGTGCGCTCGTCGACGCGAACGTGTCGCTGGTCGAACAGCCGTTGCCGCGCGGGCGAGAATCCGATCTCGATGGCTTCGCGTCGCCGATCCCGCTGGCGGCGGACGAAAGCGCGTTGTCGCTGGCCGACGTGCCCGGTCTTGTGGGCCGATTCCACGTCGTCAACATCAAGCTCGACAAATGCGGTGGACTCACTGAAGGCTTGGCGATGGCGCATCGCGCGAAAGAACTCGGCTTGAAGGTCATGGTCGGCAACATGGTCGGCACGAGCTGGGCGATGGCACCGGCGTTCGTGGTCGGACAATTGTGCGACGTGGTCGATCTCGACGGCCCGATCTTTCTCGCGAAGGACCGCACGCCGCCGCTCGATTACGACGACGGCATGGCGTGGTGCGGCGACGATGTCTGGGGATCGAGCCGCGCGGCGGTGCCGTGACCGCCGCTGAAAAAAGCTGGTTCGGTCAGCCGCGCGGACTGACCATCCTGTTCCTCACCCAGATGTGGGAGATTTTCTCCTACTACGGCATGCGTTCGCTGCTCGTTTACTACATGACCAAGCAGCTCATCATCGGCCAGGAAAAATCGTCGCTCATCTACGGCACGTATACCGCGATGGCGTATTTCACGCCCATCGTCGGCGGCGTGATTTCGGATCGCTGGCTCGGCAAGCGCCGCGCGGTGATCATCGGTGGATCGATCATGGCCGCAGGCCATTTCATGATGACGTTCGAGCCGTTGTTCTACGTGGCGCTCGCCACCATCGCGCTCGGCAACGGATTGTTCCTGCCAAGCCTGCCGAGCCAGATCAACGATCTGTACAAACCCGATGATCCACGGCGCGGCTGGGCGTACAACGTCTATTATGTCGGCATCAACATCGGTGGATTCCTGGCGCCGCTCGTCTGCGGCACGCTCGGGGAATTCTACGGATGGCACTGGGGTTTCGGCGCGGCGGGCGTCGGCATGCTGGCAGGTTTGGCCATCTACATCGCCGGCGGCAGATATCTTCCGGAGCAGGACAAGGTCGAACGCGAGGAATTGCGCGACGCGCCGATTCGACGCGGCCGCGAAACATTCTTGCTTTTGCTCGGCGTCGGACTCGCGGTGACGATCTTCCGCGGCGCGTACGAGCAGGTCGGCAACACGGTCGCGCTGTTCGCCGATGCCGGCATCGAACGCACTACGTCATGGCTGACGATTCCGATGACGTGGTTCCAGTCGCTCAATCCGCTGCTCGTGGTCCTGATGACGCCCGCATTGCTCGCGTACTGGAAGCGCCGCGCCGGTGCTGGGCGTGAATCCTCGTCGATGCAGAAGATGGCGACGGGCGCGATGATCGTCGCCGTCGCTTACCTGATGCTCGCGTGCGCGGCATGGTTCGCAGGCGACGGACGCGCGAACTGGATCTGGCTCGTTGCGTATTTCGCCGTGTTCACGCTCGGCGAATTGTTCATCCTGCCGACCGGGCTGGGCTTGTTCGCGCGGCTCGCGCCGCCGTCGCTCGGCGCGACGACCGTCGCCGCCTGGTACTTCGCCATTTTCACCGGAAGTTTCGCGGCGGGCGTGGTCGGCACGTTGTGGAGCGGCACGTCGCACGCGGTGTATTTCGCGATGGTCGCGGCGATATCGCTGGCCGCCGCCGGTGTGCTGCTCGCGCTCGACGCCAGCACGCGACGCATCGAAGCCGCACGCGCGAAGGAACTCGCCGCGTGAGCACCGCCGCGCGACCGTCGTGGTTCCAGCGATTCCTGCTGCCGGGCTTCGCGTTCAAGGCGGTGATCATCGGCGGTGGTTACGCGACCGGCCGCGAACTCGCCGAATTCTTTTTGCCGAGCGGACCATGGGGCGGCATCGCCGCCATGCTGCTCGCGATGGTCATCTGGAGCGGCGTATGCGTGGCGACCTTCGTCTTCGCGCGGCGCGTCGGAGCGCGCGACTACCGCTCGTTCTTCGAATCGTTGCTCGGCCGCGGCTGGATCGTATTCGAGGCGGCGTATCTGCTGTTCGTCGTACTGATCCTCGCCGTGTTCGGCGCGGCGGCGGGCGCCATCGGCAACGCGATGTTCGGCGTGCCGGCAATCGCGGGAACGCTCGCGCTGATGATCGCCATCGCCTGCTTCGTGATGTTCGGCAATGCATCGGTGGAGCGGCTGTTCAAATACGTTTCATTTCTGCTGTATGCCGTGTACGCGATATTCATCGTGCTCGCGATCACGCATTTCGGCGACCGCATCGCGGAAGGATTCCGCAGCGACGCACCCGCGGACGGCTGGGCTGTCGGCGGCGTGACCTACGCGAGCTACAACATCATCGGTGCCGTCGTGATCCTGCCGGTGCTGCGCCACATGACCAGCGATCGCGACGCCGTCGTCGCCGGTCTCATCGCCGGTCCGCTCGCGATGATTCCCGCGCTGTTGTTCTTCATCAGCATGATCGCGTTCTATCCGGCGATCGCGAGCGAAACGTTGCCGTCGGATTTCCTGCTGCAGCGATTCGATCTGCCGGTTTTCCACGGCATCTTCCAGTTCATGATCTTCTGCGCGCTGCTCGAAAGCGGAACGGGCGCCGTGCATGCGGTCAACGAGCGCATCGCGCGCGCTTGGCAGGCGCGGCGCGGTGTCGCATTTTCCACAAGTGGACGGCTGTTCACCGCACTGACGCTGCTCGTCGTGTGCATGTTCATCGCCGACCGTTTCGGTCTCGTCGCGCTGATCGCCAAAGGCTATCGCGCACTCGCCTACATTTTCCTCGCCGTCTATGTGCTGCCGCTGTTGACGCTCGGTGTCGGCAGACTGTGGCGCGAGAAGCACTCACCACTCCGTCATTCCCGCGAAGGCGGAAATCCAGCGACTTTGCTTTTTGATGAGACTAAAGAGAGCGAAGGCACTGGATTCCCGCCTTCGCGGGAATGACGTC
>DATAVJ010000014.1:0-7855 GCA_036267795.1 Rudaea sp. | reverse complement strand
CGCGCGGCGTACGCGAAAAATTGTGCGGGATGTGAGAAAACGAGTTCACGATTCGAACTCACGCGCACATACAACTCATGCACCAGTGCCGTCGTATTGAGGCTGCCGTTTTCGCGGCCGGCCAGTTGTTTGCCGGCGATGGCTTTCAGACGGGCATAAACCGCCTCGAACAGGGCATCCGAACTCTGGCCACCCGTGTCGGGGGCCGGCAAATCGGCGGGAGTTGTGCGCACGTCAGCCACCTCGGCCCTGAGTTTAGCTGTGCCGGCGCCGTCTTGGCATGCCCGATTCGCGTTTATCGCACGCCGCTTAACATAATCGACGTCATTGCTGCGCCGCGACGTGGCAAATTTTACGCACTGCGCTATGAATGTCCCGCCAAAAAAAGAATGTGGGGGAGGTGGCCCGCCGTGAGAAATCGCGGCGGGTTTTTTACTTTCCCGGTACGTATTTCAGGGCGCGGCATCGGTTAGTCGGGTCGCCGTGGTTAAATCGCGCGATGTCCTTGCCGCATGCCCTGAGCGAATTTGTCGATCAACGCTATGCCCTCGTCCTCGCGCGATGCCGCGACGCCGATGTGCCGTATCACGATGACGCCGGCGTTGCCGAACATGTGCAACGCGTTCTGCTCGTCAGCGATTTCGCCCACGCCAGTTTTCTGCGTGAACCGGAACTGCTCGGCGCCGATGCGCTGGCGATGATGTCCGATCCGCGGCATGCGGATGCGCGTCCGCTGTTGCCGGAGCCCGAGCCAGACGATGCATCGGCCATGCGCGCTCTGCGCCGTTATCGCCGCCGCGAATCGATTCGCCTGATCTGGCGCGACGTGAACGGACTCGACAGCGTCGCCGAAACCATCGCCGGTTCGAGCGCGCTTGCGGAATCGTGTCTCGCTGCCGCGTATGCGTTCGCGGAGAAAACGCTCGCTCGACGCCACGGATTTCCGCGCAGCGAATCCGGCGAACGTCAGCGCCTGATCGTACTCGGGCTCGGCAAGCTGGGAGGCGGCGAGCTGAATTTTTCATCGGACATCGACCTGATTCTCGCGTATCCCGAAAACGGCGTAAGCGACGGCGCGCACGTCATCGCGAACGAAACGTGGTTCGCCCGCTGCGGCCAGTTGTTGGCGAAACTGCTCGGCGAGATCACCGTCGACGGTTTCGCGTATCGCGTCGACTTGCGCCTGCGGCCTTTCGGCAGCGCGGGCCGCGTCGCGCTGAGTTTTGCCGCAATGGAACAGTACTACCAGCGCGAAGGCCGCGACTGGGAACGCTACGCATGGATCAAGGCGCGGCCGGTCGCGGGCGATCTCGTCGCAGGAAAACATTTGCTGCAGACGCTGCGTCCGTTCGTGTATCGGCGCTATCTGGATTACACCGCGTTTTCCGGATTGCGCGAGATGAAAAAGCTGATCGATTCCGAAGTGGCGCGCAAGGATTTATCGCAACATCTGAAGCTGGGTCCGGGCGGCATCCGCGAAATCGAATTCATCGTGCAATTGCTGCAACTCATTCGCGGCGGACGCGAGCCGTCGTTGCGCGAAACCGGTCTGCTGTCGGCGCTGACGGCGTGCGAACACCTCGGTGCGTTATCGTCCGCGAGCGCGAAAACGTTGCGCGAGGCGTATCTGTTTCTGCGGCGCATCGAAAACCGCGTGCAGATGCTGCGCGACGAACAGACGCATGATTTGCCGAACGAACCGTTCGACCGCGAACGCATGGCGGCGGGGCTCGGCTATGCCGGCTGGCCGCAGCTTTATGCCGACATCGCGAAGACGCGCAACGCCGTCGGCGAAGAATTCGCTTCGGTTCTCGCGCCGGTGCAGCCGCGCGTCGACGACATCGCCGAAACCGCGCCGACCACCGATTTTTGGCAGCGACTCGTGGCCGGCGAATCGTCGCCGGGGCAATTGCAGGCGTTGGGGTTCGAGAATGCGCCGGCATTGCACGCGCAGTTCGCCGCGCTCGTCGCCAACCCGGCGGCGCGGTCTCTTGTCGGAAAAACGCGCGCGCGCTTCGATCGCCTCATGCCGCGTCTGCTCGGTGACGCGGCGGCGAGTACGGCGGCGGCAGCGTCACTCGAGCGTTTGTTGCGACTGGTGCAGACCGTTCTGCGCCGCCCGGCATATCTGGTGTTGCTGGAAGAGCAGCCGGCCGCGCGCGCACGCGTCGTGGCCCTGTTCGCGGACAGCGCATTGCTCGCCGAACGCGTGATTGCGCATCCGCTGCTGCTCGACGACATGCTCAGCGCAAACGCGCCGGGCGAAGCCGCATTGTCGTCCGGCATCGAGCGGCGCGTTGCGCATGTGGCCATCGACGACGACGAAAAAGAAATCGAAATCCTGCAGGAAGAAAAACAGAGCGCCACGTTTCGACTCGGATTGAATTACCGGCAAACACGCGACGCCGTGGCGGCATCGCGCGCCTTGAGCGATGCGGCGGAAGTGATCATCGATCGCGTCGCGGCGCTGGCCGAACGCGACGTCGCGCGCCGGCATGGACGTCTGGATGGCGGCGGCGTCGCCGTGATCGGTTATGGCAGCCTCGGCGGCGCCGAACTCGGGTTCGCGTCGGATCTCGATTTGGTGTTCGTGTACGACGGCGCGTTGGCGCAATCCGAAAGCGACGGCGACCGGCCGCTCGACGGTTCGCGTTACAGCGCGCGCATCGCGCAACGCATCGTGCACTGGCTGACGACGCAGACACACGCGGGGAAACTTTACGATGTCGATATCCGCTTGAGGCCCGACGGCGGCAAAGGCTTGCTCGTCGTCAGCCTCGATGCCTTCGAAGAGTATCAGCGCGAGCGCGCGTGGATCTGGGAAACGCAGGCGCTCGTGCGCGCGCGTGCGATTTGCGGCGACGAACACGTGTGCCGGCGTTTTCGCTCAGCGCGCAACACGCTGTTGACGCGGCGACGCGATGCGGACGACGTGCGCACCCAGATCGCATCGATGCGACAACGCTGGCGCGCCGAACGCGATCGATCGAACGCGACGACGCTCGATCTGAAACAAGGCGCCGGCACATTGCTCGATATCGAATTTATTTTGCAGACGATCGTGCTGCTTCACGCACACGAAAAACCGACGCTTCTGGGAAGCGGCAACAGTGCCGAATTGATCGGCCTCGCGAGCGGCGTGCTCGAGCCGAGCGTCTGCGACGCGCTTGCCGCTGCGCATTCGGTATTTCTGGGCCGATCGCTGGATTGTACGCTCGACATGCGCCCGCGCAGCGTGCCGCGCGACGCCGATCTGCAACGGCACGCGTCGCGCGTGTTGGAAATCGCCGCGTCGCTGGGACTGGATTTCGGCACTTCAGCCGCTCGCTAACGCAACGGCGGTTTGCGGGCGCGTCGATTCGATCACGTGCCACACCTTGCCGGCAACGACGGCGAGCTCGCGCAACGGCGCCGGCTGCTGCAAAGTGGAAATATCCACATTGTCATCCAGCGAATGCAGCCAGCCTTGTTGCGAAAGTTCGCGGTGGAACGCGGCGATCCGGCCTTGCACTGAACTCGGCAGGGACGTGAGCACTGGCTTTCCGGTCGCGCACGCTTCGGAAATCATGTTCACCGAATCCGGCGTGACGATGAAACGGTCCGCCGCCGCGAGATAGCCTTGATACGGATTTTCACCGTCGCCCGACCCGGTCCACGTGTGCGTGCAGCCGTCGCGCAACAATCCCCGCAAGCGTGTGCGCCATGCGTTCGGTGTGCGCTGTGAACAGGCGATCATCAAGCTTCCGCGATTTCCGTCGACCAACGCCGCAACGCGCGCGAGGAACGCATCGAACCAGGCATCGGTCATTTCCATGCCGCGGCGTCGTCCGCCGATCAGCAACGTCGTGCGTGGATGCGTGAGTTGTTCGAGCAACGGGAAAGCGGCAAGTCCCGCAGCCAGCCATGCTTCGTCGACAGGATTGAGCGCACCCAACGTGCGGATCACGTTCGGTCCGTCGAGTTCGTCGTGACGCGGTGCGACGACCACATCGAAGTTCGCGGCATCGACGCGCGGGTCGAGAATCTGCACCGTGAAGGTCTGGCCATCGCTAAGCGTGCGCAGCGCTTGAGTGATGGCGGCTGCCTGTCGTCCGCAGCCGATAACCATCGCCGGCCACGGCGGACGCAGGCGCGTGCCGACGTTCGCGCCGACGAACAATGCCCGCGTCATGCGCGGCGCGAACCAGCGCCACGGTCCGCGCAAACGCACCTGCCGTTCGATCGCTTGCACATGCATCGCCTGCGCGAGCGCACGTGCCTGACGGAGATTGCCGGCGGCGCCGTCGGTGACGATCCAGCAAGCGGCTTGATCGGCGCGATCGTCGGCGGAAGTCTGCATGTCGGCATTGTACGTTTCTGTCCGTTCCGATGTAGGTGGAAGGGCGTGAGATACTGTGCATTGACATGGACCAAACGCATCCTCAGCACGCGGGCCACGCGCACGCCGGTCACGATCACGGTCTGTCCCGCGCGCCGGAGCGGGCGCTGCGCATCGTGTTGGTGCTGACGGCGACGTTGACGCTGGCCGAAGCCGCGGGCGGCTGGCTCACGCACAGCCTCGCGTTGTTGTCGGATGCCGCGCACATGCTCACGGACACCGCGGCTCTGGCCATCGCGCTGGTAGCGGTGCGTCTCGGCAAGCGCTCGGCGGACGCGCGGCGGACGTTCGGCTACGCCCGTTTCGAAATTCTGGCCGCTGCCTTGAACGCGGCCATCCTCATTCTCGCGGCGGTATACATTTTCGCAATGGCCGTGCAGCGTTTGCACGAACCGGCCGTCATCGAGACGACGCCGATGATGTTTCTGGCAGCGCTGGCGCTGGCTGTGAATCTCGTTGCGATGCGCTTGCTGCAGCATGGCAGCCAACACAGTCTCAATCTGAAAAGCGCATATCTGGAAGTCTGGAGCGACATGCTCGGATCCATCGGCGTCCTGATCGCCGGCGCGGTGATCGCGTGGACGGGCTGGACGCCGATCGATCCCATCGTCGCGGTGGCGATCAGTGTGTGGATCTTGCCGCGCACGTGGATGCTGTTGAAAGACAGCGTCAATATTTTGCTCGAAGGCGTTCCTGCCGGTATCGACGTGACGGCGATCGAAGCTGCGCTGCGCGATGCGCCGGGCGTCGCGGGCATTCACGATCTGCACGTGTGGTCGGTCAGCAGCGGACAGATATTGCTGACGGCGCATATCGAACGCGACGTGGCCGCCATGGAATCCGACAGTGAGACGCTGACGACGGTGCGCACGCTCATCGCGCGGCGATTCGGGATCAGTCACGCCACTTTGCAGCTCGAACATGTGGTTTGCGCGACGACCGACTGCGTCCTTGCAGATCCCGCGTCGCACGGACACGATCACTGAGCCGGCGCTTCATCGCGATGAAATGGATTGCCGCACAGTACGTTCTAATCATGGCGCTTGATTCCGTCCGTGGACGCCCCTATCAATGAAGTCAGCTTTCGCCTAGGAAGATCATTCGTGGCCCAACCCTTGTCCGACCTTGCGCTGGATCAGATTTTCCGCACCGCCCGCACGTATCGGCGCTCTGCCGATGCCTGGCTGCCGAAACCCGTGGACGACGCGCAACTGCGGCAGGCCTACGACCTGGCCAAGCTGGGACCCACCAGCGCCAATGTGTCGCCGGCGCGCATCGTCTTCGTTCGATCTGCCGAAGCAAAAGAGAAACTGAAGCGCGCGCTCAGTCATGGCAACGTGGCGCAAACCATGGCTGCGCCGGTGACCGCGATCATCGGCAGCGATCAGGCGTTTTACGAAGCACTGCCGCGTTTATACAAGGAGGCTCCCGACGCCATCCATTGGTTCGCCGGTCAGCCGGCCGTGATCGCTTCGACGGCGTTCCGCAATTCGTCGCTGCAAGGCGCGTATCTCATCATCGCGCTGCGCGCGCTCGGCCTTGATTGCGGGCCGATGTCGGGATTCGACAATGCGCTCGTCGACGAATTGTTTTTCCCCGACACCGCGATCAAATCCAATTTCCTGATCAATATCGGTTATGGCAATCCCGCCGTGATCCGCCCGCGCGAAGAGCGTTACGCCTTCGATGAGGCTTGTCGCATCGTTTGATTCATTACCAGGAGAAAACCATGTTGCGTCGAATTTTGCTCGCTACGCTGTTGACCGCCGCCGCGTTGCCCGTTGTCGCGGCACCGCAGAAATACGATATCGATACGTCGCACACGCAGGTGATCTTCAGTTGGAACCATTTCGGATTTTCCAATCCGAGCGCCTCGCTGGAAAAAATCAGCGGCGACTTCCAGCTCGATACCGCCGACATCACCAAGTCGTCGATCAGCGTGACGCTGCCGCTGGACGGCGTGCACACGGGTGTGCCGAAGCTCGACGAACATTTGAAATCGGCTGACTTTTTCGACGCCGCGAAATATCCCGACATCACGTTCAAGAGCACCAAGGTCGAGAAAGCCGGCGCGAACGGATTGAAGATCGTCGGCGACCTGACCGTTCACGGTGTGACCAAGCCCGTGACGCTCAACGCCAAGATCAACAAGATCGGCGACAACCCGATGATGAAAAAAGCGTCCGCCGGTTTCGACGCGACGATGACGATCAAGCGCTCGGAATTCGGCGTCGACAAATACGTGCCGAACGTGAGCGACGAAATTCCCGTGCGCATCACGTTCGATTCGCACGCCGCGCAGTAACGCACCAACGCGCGCGAGCGGAATTGGCGCTCGCACGCAATTTTCTTTAATGTCGGGAAAGGCGAGCTGACGCTCGCCGCGTCAACCGCGCTTGACGCCTTGTCCTTTCAGCGATTCCAGCCCGGCCAGGTTCACGCCCGCCAGCGCGCTTTGCAGTGCTGAAATATCCGACAGACCCGAACCGTGCAGGACGACCACGAAACGGTCGGCGAGGATGACGGTATATTCGCCACTGCCGTTCTTGTTCCATTCCTCGTGGACAAGATGGCCGTTTTCGTGGAACGTCTTTTCGTAACCCTGATCGGTCTGCTTGTCTTCTTCCATGTTGGCGAATCCGGCCAGCGCCATGAAACCTTTGGCGCCGCCGGTGTCGGTGATTTCCAGTTTCAATTCCGGCCCGCCTTGCGGGTTCCGATAGGAGGCTTCCGCATTGGACACCTGAATGCCGATCGCGGCATTGCGCGAGGCTTCGAAACTCGTCCTCGGCATTCCCGACAAGGTTTCCGGCAGAAACGGTTTCAACGTGTCCGGCGCGAGCGCTTCGACTTGGTCGCCGCCACCCATCATCGCGCCGATCATTGCGCCCGCCGCTGCGCCGGCGGCTTGCGCCTGCGCGTTCGGATCGCCGGATTTCTTCGCGGCTTCCATGCGCTGGTTCGCTTCATCGGCGCGCGCGCCCATGGCCGCGAGCGCTCCGCCGAGCGCACTGTTCGCGTTCGGTTCGAAGCGCGTATCGCCAAGTCCTGCCGTGTGCGGAATCGCGCCGCGATACATGCTCGACATGCCCGTCGTCATGCCCACGATATAGCTGAGTATGAATCCGATGACGATGCCGATAATGACGACGACCGCCGTGTAGCCGGCCGAACGCGTCGATGGACTCTGCATCGTGTGCTGCAGGCCGAGATTGAGCAGATAAATCGTGTACACCAGCGCCGCAAGCGTGAGCAGCCCGACGACGACGCCGAGACCCGGCAAAATATTCAAAATGCCGACGATCCAAACCGCCGTCCACGAATATGCTGCGGCTTTCAGCGCCTGCACCTGGCTTTTCACGCCGCCGAACGATGGCGCGAGCGCGTCGATGATCAGTGCGATGATGAATGTCATGCCGAGCGCGACGGCGTAGCTGAGAATCATCTGTACCAGCGCGGTGCCGAAGCCGACGCGAA
>DATAVJ010000013.1:0-2946 GCA_036267795.1 Rudaea sp. | reverse complement strand
GATCGTTGTCGACACACCGACCAATGCGCCCATCTGCTACCTGAGCGGGCTTGCCGTCGCCGATGGCGCCGTGTCGCCGGTGCAGATGGATGCGTACGGCATTTCCGGTGCCGTGCGTTTGACACAAGCGATTCAGCGCGTGCGCGCGCACTACAACCCGAAACTCATCCACATCGGCTTTATCGTCAACCGCTTCAACAGCCGCGCCGCATCGCACGGCGAACTGCTCGCGCAGTTTCGTGCGAAGCGCTTGCGATTGCTGCCGACCGTCTTGCGCGAGCGCGTCGCCGTGCAGGACGCGCTCGGCCGGCGCACGCCGGTCTGGCGCGGACCACGCGGACGCGTGAACACGCGCGCCGCCCGCGAGATGCGCGCGATGTGTGCGGAAGTGCTCGCCGGAGTTGGGCTATGAAGGCGAACAACGTAACCAATCTGCCGGAGCGAGAAAGCACATCGGATTTTCGGCTGAGCGCGCTCGATCGACTGTCGACCGTCGACGCGCAGGAATTGGTGCTGGAATTGGCGATCGACACGATCGATCCTGATCCGAGTCAACCGCGGTCGCAATTCAACGAAGAGTCGCTGCAGGAGCTTGCCGCCTGCCTGCGTTACCTCGGACAGATCCAGCCGATCGAAGTCCGTGAAGCGGGCGAACGCTATGTGCTCATCGACGGCGAGCGCCGCTGGCGTGCCGCGAAGATCGCAAAGGTCGCGACGCTACGCGCGTTGGTGCGCTTCGCACCTGGCACGCCGAACGACGTGCTGGATCGACAGTTCGCGGCGAACTTCCAGCGCGAGGCGATGGCGCTCATCGACCAAGCGCGCTATCTGCAAAAGCGCATCGATACACTCGGCTCCGCAAGCGCGGTGAGCGACGCAATCGGTTTGAGCGTTCCGCGCATCCTGAACATCGTCAAGACGCTGCGCGCTGACGGTGCTGCCGCGGAACTTCGCGACAGCGGACTAACGCGCGACGCCGACACGATCGGTGCCGTCGTCGAAGTGCAGAAGCACGATCCGACCGCGGCCGATGCGCTCGTGGCGAGTGCGCGCGAGAAAGGCAAGCTCACACGGAAAGAGGCGCAAGACGCGGCACGCGTGGCGAAGAGCAAAGCCCGCGGCAACATTACTCGTGATGACGATGCTGGCGACGGTACTGACGTTCGCGGCGCCGCCGCACGCGACTTCAGCGAAGGGCGTGGCAGTGGACAGCGCAAACCGAAACTCGCCGAGCCGACGCTCGTCGTGCTGCTGGCCTGCGACGGGTCGGACGCCCAGCGTGCGCAGTGGAACAAGTTGTCTCGCCAATATGGCCGCGCACATTTGTCGCTGATTGCGACGTCCGAGCAGCCGGGTTGCGTGCTCGTGGAATTCGGCGCGTACAGCGAACCATTTCCGGTCGATGCGCTGCGCATTCTCGATGCCCACTACGAGACGGAGAAACGCCCATGAGTGCCGATGGCATCGATGCGAATTCAGCGGCAGATGCGGGTGTGGTTGGCATCGATTCGAGCAACGACGCGCTGCTGACCGAAGTGCATCTGGAGTACCGCTCGAATCGCCGCTATCGATTGCTGTTCGGACTGCCGTTCGATGTGATCGCGATGGACCAGCCGCATCAGCCCGGTGGACGCATTGCGTTCTTTCGTCCGGGCGATCGGTTTGGCCTCGCGCTATGGGAAGCGAACGACTACGGAACGACACATTGGCGCGTGCTGGTGTGTCGTGCGCTGCTGGCCCGTGAGGCCGGCGAGCGCGTGCCGCAAGTGCGACCGGGCGCGCACGTCCTGCTCGATGTCGAAGGCGCCACGCGCGCGAAGGCCGCGTTGCACTGGCTGTCGCCGTACATCCAGTCCGGCGAGGCCATTGCGTTACCGGATGAGCGCTATATCGAAACCGGATTCCGGCTCAACACGACGCCGCTCGCGCGGCTCAAACGCTTCGCCGAAGGCGCTCTATGAAGCACATCCGGTTCAAGAAAATGGTGCGCTTGTATGTGCTCGCCGCTTCGTTGATTGGGTCAACGATCTGCGTGGACGAAGCCATTACGCTCAGTGGCCATGAACTGATCGTCAATACATCGCCAAGCATGCCGCGTGGGCTGTACTGGATCGCCCTCGGTGAACAGCCAACCCGGCGTGGCGAGATCGTCTCGTTCGTTCCGCCCGCCTCGGTCGGCGCGCTCATCTACGCACGCGGATGGCTCGCGAAAGGCATGCCGCTGTTGAAGCCGGTCGGCGCACTCGCGGGCGACACGTATTGTGTGAAAGACCGTCGCTTCGTCGTCAACGATGTTGACGCGGGACCCGTGTTCCTGCTCGACGGACAGGGGCAGCCGCTCCCACAAATCGCCGGCTGTCATCGCATCGATCGTGACCAATTTTTGCCCGTGTCGTCGCACCTCGATCGCAGTTTTGATGGTCGCTACATGGGTGCCCTTTCGACGCACGTCGTGCTCGGCACCGGCCGCGCACTGCTGACGTTCTGACGATGCCGCTCGCCGACTTTTACGCGACCTGCGCTCGCCAAGTGCATCCTGACACGATCGCGGCGATCGTCGCTGTCGAAAGCGGCGGCCGGCCGTGGACGATCAATACGCCGCATGGCGCGGTCTACGCGCACTCGCGCGAGCAAGCAACGCTCGTTCTGACTCGCGCATTGCGTACCGAATCAAGCGTCGATATCGGCCTCATGCAGATCAATTCGCAGTGGTTGCCGAAGCTACGCATCGCGCCCGACCAGTTGCTCGATCCCTGCGTCAATGTGCGCGTCGGCGCAGCGATTCTTGCGGCGAACTTTGCCGCCGCATCGCGGCGGGGCCGCACGCATTTGGAAGCGTTAGTCGCGGCACTTTCTGCGTACCACAGCGGCTCGGAAACGGCCGCTGTTTCCTATGCGACGCAGGTGCTCATGCAGCGATAGAGCGACGCATTTTCTTTTCACCCA
>DATAVJ010000012.1:0-34398 GCA_036267795.1 Rudaea sp. | reverse complement strand
CGCGTCTCGGCGAAAACCGCGACGACGGATTCCTCGGCGTGCAGGAATTGTTCTTCCTGAAGGACCTTCGCACGCTCGACGAACGTTTCGACTTCGACGAAGTGCGCGTCGGCATCCAGCCGTTCTCGAGCGATTTTCGCGGCTTCCTGTTTCAGGACAGCGAGCCCGGCGTGCGCTTCTTCGGCAACCGCGACAACAACCGCTGGCAGTACAACCTCGCCTACTTCCGGCCGCTGGAAAAAGATCTCAACTCCGGCTTGAACGACGTGACGAAAGCGCCGCGTCACGAAGACATCGTAATCTTCAATGTCTATCGGCAAGATTTGCCGATACAGGGTTTCACGTCGCAGGGAATCATCCTGCTCGATCACAACCGCGATACGAAATTCTACGACTCAGACGGATTCCTCGAACGCCCCGCCGCCGCCGGTCTCGAACAATTGCGCCGTTTCGATGTGGCCTACATCGGCTACAACGGCGATGGTCACATCGGGCGCGTCAATCTCACCGCAGCGTTGTACGGCGTGTTCGGCCATCAGGATCACAGCCTGTTCGTCGAAAAGTCCGATCAGGTTCGCGCCGGTTTCGCGGCGGCGGAAGCATCGATGGACTTTGACTGGATTCGCCCTCGCCTGTCGGTTGCGTATGCGAGCGGCGACAAGAATCCGTACGACAACAAATCCACCGGTTTCGATTCCGTTTTCGAGAATCCGATTTTCGCCGGCGCCGATACGAGTTACTGGATCAGCCAGGCCATTCCGCTGATCGGCGGCGGCGGCGTTGTGTTGCACGGCGGCAATAGTTTGATTCCCGACCTGCGTTCATCGAAGGAACAAGGTCAATCGAATTACGACAATCCGGGTTTGCGTCTGATCGGCATCGGCAGCGATTTCGATCTGACGCCGAAGAATCGTCTGTCGGCGAACGTCAACGAACTGTGGTTCGACAACACGGCCGTGCTGGAAGCATTGCGCGCCGCGTCGCCGATCGACCGCAGCATCGGCACCGACGCATCGATCGCGTGGATTTATCGGCCGTTCTTCTCGCAGAACATCGTGGTCCGTTTGTCGGGCGCAGTGCTGCTGCCGGGCACTGGATTCAAGAATTTGTATGGAACAGACCACTCGCAGTACTACTCAGTGCTTGCGAACGTGGTTCTGACCTATTAAGGACGTGCCCATCATGACGAATTGGATCAGCAAATTCCGTCTCTTGGCTCGTCATTCCAGCGAACGCTGGAATCCAGCCTTTTTCCCCGCGCCCGGAATCAAGAACTGGATTCCAGCGTTCGCCGGAATGACAGTTTTGGCTGCTTTGTCATGCTTCCAGGTCGCGATCGCGAGCGACGAAGAAGAACCTATCGAGCGCGAATACGTCGCGGCGCCCGCCGCCCCGGCTTTCCAAAGCTGGGAAGACGCCGACAAGAAATCCGCCGGCTGCGTGTCCTGCCACACCAAATCCGATCGCAAGACAATGCACGCGAACGAAGCCGTGGTGCTCGGCTGCACCGATTGTCACGGCGGCAACTCGGCGGTGTTCTCGCCGCCGGGCGAAACCTATTCGGCCGACGACAAAAGCACATTGCGCCAATGGTCGGCTGCCTACACCGGCAGCATGGAAAAAGCGCATGTGTTGCCGCGCTATCCGGATCACTGGAAAACCAGTGCGAATCCGGAACGCAGTTATACGTGGCTACTGAAGGAATCGCTGGAATTCGTGCGCTTCGTCAATCCGGGCGATCTGCGCACCGCCGACGAAGCGTGCGGCGCGTGCCATCTGCCGATCATTCAAGCGAACGAAAAAAGTTTGATGGCGAACGCGGCGATGTTCTGGGGCGCGGCCGCTTACAACAACGGAATTCTGCCGTACAAACATTCGATACTCGGTGAGGCGTACACAAAGGACGGTCTGCCCGCGGCCACCGATTCGCAGATCACGCCCGACGCCAACATGACGGCGCACGGCATCCTGCCGAAGGTCAGTCCGCTGCCGAGCTGGGAAACCACGCCGGTTGCCGACATCTTCCGCGTGTTCGAACGCGGCGGCCGCAACATCGGCACGCTGTTTCCTGAAATCGGTTTGCCCGATGAATCCGGAAAAATTCAGCGGCTGGAAGAACCGGGCCGTCCGGATATCAAGCAGTCGAACCGCGGGCCGGCCACAGGTTCGCGCATATCGATCCCGGTTCTGAACATCACCAAGACACGCCTCAACGATCCGTTCATCTGGCTGATGGGCACCAACGACAATCCGGGCGATTATCGTTCCTCGGGTTGTTCCGGTTGCCATGTCGTGTACGCGAACGATCGCGATCCGTTCCATTCCGCCGGCTATGCGCAATTCGGCAACACCGGCACATCGCAGCAGATCGATCCGACGATTCCGAAGAACGAATCCGGCCATCCGCTCAAGCACGAATTCACGCGCAGCATTCCCACCAGTCAATGCATGATCTGCCACATGCATCAGCCGAACATGTTCATCAACACGATGGTCGGCTACACGATGTGGGATTACGAGTCCGACGCGCCGTTCATGTGGCCGGAAAAACAGAAATATCCGACCGACGCCGAACAGCGCAAGATTCTCGATCGTAATCCCGAAGAAGCGGCGATTCGCGGCAAATGGGGCGACGTCGACTTCATGAAAGACGTCTCCCTGCTCAACCCTCAATTGAAGGATACGCAGTTCGCCGACTATCACGGCCACGGCTGGAATTTCCGCGGCGTGTATGCGCGCGATCGCAAAGGCGACTTGCTCGACAAGAACCGGCAGATCGTCGAAGACAACGATCCCGACAAATGGAAGAAGGCCGTGCACCTGCAGTCGATTCACGTCGACGTCGGCATGCAATGCGTCGATTGCCACTACGCACAGGACAATCACGGCGACGGTTACATCAAAGCCGAAGTCATGGGCGCGGTCGAAGTCCAGTGTCAGGATTGTCACGGCACCGTCGACAAATATCCGACGCTGAAAACCTCGGGCCCGGCCGCGTCGCCGAACGGCAAGGATTTGCTGCTGATCCGCAATCCGGACGGCAAGAAGCGCTTCGAATGGGTCGGCGGCAAGCTGATTCAGCGCTCCGCCGTTACGGCCGGACTCGAGTGGACGATGGCGTTGCTCAAAGACGATTCGCTGCCCGGCTCGCCCGGCTACGACGCGAAGGCCGTGCGCGCGCACACGATGTCGATGAATCCCGACACGCAGGATTGGGGCGCCGCTGTGCCGAAAGAACAACGCGCGCACAACGAAGACAAGATGCTCTGCTACACCTGCCATACATCGTGGACGACGAGCTGCGGCGGCTGCCATTTGCCGATTCAGGCGAACTGGAAAACCGAGCGCCACAAATACGAAGGCGGCGCCACCCGCAACTTTGCGACATACAACCCGCAGGTTGCGCGCGACGACATGTTCTTCCTGGGCGTGCACGGCGAAATCAAGGACCACAAGATCGCCCCGGTACGTTCGTCGTCTGCGCTGGTATTGTCGTCCACAAATATAAATCGCGAAAAGATATACATTCAGCAGCCGCCGATTTCCTCCGCCGGCTATTCGTCGCAGGCATTTGCGCCGCACTACCCGCACACCGAGCGCCGCACGGAGACGAAGGATTGCGACGATTGTCACGTCTCCAAAGCCAACGACAACAATGCGATCATGGCGCAGACGCTGCTGCTCGGCACGAAGTTCATCGACTTCATCGGCTACCACGCCTGGGTTGGTGAAGACGGCGCCGTGGGCGCGGTGCAAGTCACCGAATGGGACGAACCGCAGGCCGTCATCGGCAGCTATCTGCATCGCTATGCCTATCCGGATTGGTTCAAGGAGCATCAGGATCGCGGTCAGAAACTGGTCAACGCGGAAGAACACCGCGCCGGCACGGCGAACTGCATCCAGTTGCGCGGCGAATATCTGTACGTTGCCGAAGGCCCGAAAGGCATGCGTGTCTATGACGTCGCGAGCATCTCGAACAAAGGCGTTTCCGAAAAACTGATCACCGCGCCGTTCTCGCCCGTCGGACAAAACACGCACATCGGCTCGAAGAACGCCACGTGCGTCGCGCTGGCGACGACGCAGCCAGTCGATCCCACGCGGAATCAGAGTGAATTGATGCAGGGTGCGAACGAAGAACAGGTGATGAACCCGATTTATCGGTACGCCTACATCACCGATGCCGACGAAGGCCTGATCGTCACCGACATCGACACGCTGGGCGACCGCGAACCGCGCAACAATTTCCTCAAGCGCGATGTGACGTGGAATCAGGATGGCGTGCTCAACGGTGCGCGTCACGCGGCGATCGCGGGCAACACGTTCTACGTCTCCACCGATCACGGCATCGTCGTGCTCGACATGACCGATCCGCTGAAGCCGCAATACGTGACGACGGTGCAGATCGCCAATGCCCAGGCCGCGCAGGCGCAATTCCGCTATCTGTTCGTCAGCGCGAAAGACGGTCTGCACGTCGTCGATATCACCGTTCCCGCGAAAGCGCGCGAAGTGACGACCGCCTTCATTCCGCTGCGCGACGGCCACAAGTTGCATGTCGCGCGCACGTACGCGTATGTGGCCGACGGCGCCGATGGCGTGGCGATCATCGATGTGACGAATCCCGAAAAACCGTTCGTCTATCAGATGTTCAACGACAACGGCAAAATCAACGATGCGCACGACATCGTCGTCGCCACGACGAACGCGTCGCTGTATGCCTACGTCGCCGACGGCAAGAACGGCCTGAAGGTGGTGCAGCTCACCAGTCCGGAATCGCAACCGAAGTTTTACGGTTTCAGTCCCGATCCGAAGCCGCAGCTCATCGCGTTTTATCCGACCAAGGATTCCGCGTTATCGCTGTCGCGCGGACTGGAACGCGATCGCGCGGTCGACGAATCCGGCAATCAGATCGCTGTTTTCGGCCGTATCGGTGCGCGTCCGTTCCATCTCGACGAAATGCAGCGCCTGTTCCTGCACAAGGACGGCACACCCTGGTTCGTCGACGACAACGCATGGCGCGATCACGGCGCCGTATCGAATAACGCTGCAACGGGCGCGACGCCGCAAGGAAACGCCCCCCTGCGATAGAGCGATCACCCGCCGTATCGAAAATCGGACTGCGCCGCTGTAGGCGCAGTCGCAGTACGGTCGTTTTGTCCGCATTCCATCCGCATTCTGTCCGACAACGGCGCTCGGCCCGCTGTCAGCATCGCCCCTCGGGAAAAAAGGGGGGACTTCAATGTACGCGCACAACCGTTTTCGGATTTCGCACGTGCTGGTATTTTCCGGCATTGCCGCTGCCACCGCCGCCACCGCGCAAACTGTCTCCGTCGATCCGGAAGACCGCTTGCCTGCCATTGTCGTCACCGGATCGGCGTTACCGCGCGCTTCCGTGGAGACGCCCTCGCCGGTAGTCGTCATCGACTCGCTGGACATCGAGCGCAGCGGCCTGACCACCGTCTCCGACGTTGTCCGCTCCGTAACCGCCGACAATAGCGGAACGATACCGACTGCCTTCACCAACGGACTTGCACCGGGCGCCTCGGGCGTTGCGTTGCGCGGCCTCACCGTCAACTCGACGCTGGTGCTGATCGATGGCCGCCGCGTCGCGTCGAACGCGCAATCCGACGATGGCCAGCGCTCATTCGTCGATCTAAACACGATTCCGCTATCCGCCGTCGATCGCATCGAAGTGCTCAAAGATGGCGCCTCTTCGTTGTACGGCGCAGACGCCATCGCCGGCGTCGTCAACGTTATCCTCAAACATGATCTCACGGGTGCGAATGCTTCCGCGGAAATCGGCAATTCCCAGCACGGCGGCGGATTCGAGAAGCGGTTCGACGCAGCCTTCGGCGCGGGAAATTTGCAAACCGATCGATACAACGCATACGTCGCCACCGAATATCAGGGCGACAATCGCATTCTCGTCAGCCAGCGTGGTTTTCCTTTCAACACGCCGGACCTCGTGTCGATCGGCGGCAACAATGGTCTGCCCGGTCAACCGGGATTGTTCTCCGGTTCCACCTACGGATCGGTCACACCCGGCACGCTCACGACGCCGGGCGATCTCACCAGCGGCGTTCCGATCGACGGTGCGCTTTCGCAACCTCTTCGTCCGTGCGGCCCGGATTCCACCACCGTCAACGACCCGGAGAATACGCGCGGCGGCGGTGCCGGCAGCTATTGCACGCAGAATCTCGCGCTCCGCACCGACGTGCAGCCCGCGCAGGAACGGCTCGGCATCTACAGCCGTTTCACGTTCAAATTGAGCGACACGGGCGAGGCATATCTCAATGCTGGTTACTACCAGAACCGCGTCGTTGCCGATGCCGGGCCGACACAAATCCAGAACGGCGTACCGAATAACACCAACGATCTTGCATTGCCGCCCACGTTGCCCGGCGGCGCGCTGACTCCGAACAACCCGTTTTCGGCGCAAGGCGAGTACGCGTTGATCAACTACGCGTTCGGCGACATTGCTTCCTACTCCGACTACATCAATCATGTCGTTCGCGCCGTCGGCGGAATGCGCGGCATGTTCGGCGACTGGAATTACGACACAGCCGTCGTCGTCAATCACACGTGGCTCGACACCACCCTCGCCGGCCTCATCGACTATCCGCAACTGATCAGCGACATCACAAACGGTACCTACAACTTCATTGATCCGTCGAAAAACTCGGCGCAGGTACGCGCGGCGCTATCGCCGACGCTGCGCAAAACCTCGACGAGCGACATGGATTCCATCGATCTGCGCGTCAATCGTCCATTGACGGATTTGCAAGGCGGTGCGCTCGGCCTCGCGCTCGGCGCCGAGGTTCGCCACGAAGCGCAGGACGATCCGGACATCAATCCGAATTTCATCTCCCAGGGACTGCCGCCCGCGCACACGCTGGGTTCGAGAACGGTCACCGCGATTTACGGTGAAATCGACGCGCCGATTCTGAGTTCATTCGAGGTCGACGCCTCGGCTCGTTACGATCACTACACTAATTTCGGCGGCGCGTTCGACCCGAAAATCGGCTTCAAGTGGTCGCCGATCGAATCTGCCGCATTGCGCGGAACGTTTTCGCGCGGTTTCCGCACGCCGAGTTTTGCTGAAAGCGGCTCCAGCGCCGTCGAAGGGTTCACGACCTATACGATCGAGGATCCGAACTTCATCGCTGCGCATCACAACGATGGTTACACAGCACCGTACGCGCTCGGGCAATCCATCATTGCGAATCCCGATCTTCGACCGGAACGTTCCAGCAGCGCCACGTTCGGCGGCGTCCTGCAGCCGACGGGCTGGCTCAACGCGTCGCTGGACTATTACGCAATCAAGAAGACCGGTGTCATCGTTCAATCCGATCCGAACGCCGCGCTCAGCGATTATTTCGCGGGCAACGCATTGCCGCCGGGTTACGTCATCATCACGGATGCGCCGGATCCGCTGTATCCGGATGCGCCGCGTCGTCCGCTTGCCGTGCAGGCGCCGTACATCAATGCGAACTCGTTGCGCACCGATGGAATCGATCTCGATTTGCGCGCCGCCTTTCCCATCGGCGATGCGCATTTCATCAGCGATCTCACCGCGACGAAAATCTTCAGCTGGTCGATGCATTTTCCGGATGGCACGACGCAACAATATGCCGGAAACAACGGACCCTACATTCTTTCATCAGGTGCGGGCACGCCGCGCTACCGCGCCAACTGGGCCAATACGCTCAGCATCGGCAACTGGGAAACCACGGCCACCATTTACTACACGAGCGGCATGTACCTGTCGGCGCCCGATATCACGTCGGGCTGTTTTTCGATCAACTTCACTACCGGTAATAATTTCCCCGGCAACTGCCGGACTCCTTCGTTCACCTATGTCGATCTCACCGGCAGATATCGAGTCACCCAGCAGGTCGAGGTCTTTGGTGGCATCGACAACGTGTTCGACCGCAAACCGCCGTTCGATCCTCTGGATTACGTCGGCTTGAACTACAACCCGACATACGCGCAGGCCGGGATTATCGGGCGCTTCTTCAATCTTGGAGTGCGCGTGAAATTTTGATCGCTATCGCCATGCTTGTGCCGGCATCCATCTTCGCCCATGCTGCGCGAAGATACTCGACGGCATCGCGTGAAAGCATCGGCACTCAATGTTCTCGCTCGCCTGCCCGGCCCGCGCTCGGAAAAGTGGCCGGACGGCGAACGCTTCATCGAAGCGTTTTCGCACGGTTCGCTTGTCGTGGAAATCTACGCGCCGGTCGGCATCGATCCGCAAACGCCGCACACGCGCGACGAAGTCTATTTCGTGATTTCCGGTTCGGGCGAGTTCGTGGTCGCCGGCGAGCGTTCAGCATTTTCCGCGGGTGACGCGCTGTTCGTCGCCGCGGGCGTCGAGCATCGGTTCGAGCATTTTACGAAGGACTTCACAACCTGGGTCGTATTTTATGGACCGCCCGGCGGAGAACCATCGTCTTCGCACTAGCAAGGAGCCGCTGATGTCGCATCGTTTTCTACTCTTTTTAGCCACATTGCTCGCCTGCAATGTCGCGCAGGCCAAGCAAGCCCGCAGCATCGGCAAGATAAAAACCGCGCAGGAAGCGCCGATCGATCCCGTCGTTGCGCGCAAGGCCATCGAATCGGCCAATCAGGATTTTATCGTCGCATTGAAAAAACAGGACGCCAAGGCGATAGCCGACGCGTTCGAGCCCGACGCGATATTGTTGCCGCCACACGCCGACGCCGTACATGGACGCGACGCGATATCGAAATACTTTGCGGGCTTCACCGCCTCCGCCGTCATCGACGAAACCAGTTCGATGACGCTCGACGTGAGCGTCGCCGCCACTACCGCGTATGAAACCGGCCTGTACACGATGACGACACACACGGGCAACGCAGCGCCCGTTGCCGATCACGGAAAATACCTGTGCGTCTGGAAACGCGACAGCGACGGCCATTGGCGCGTCGCGAGGGAAATATCGAACAGCAGCGTCGCGCCTGCGTCGGCTTCGCCGATTGGAAATCCATCGCACCACTGAGACCCTGTCGGCTAAACTCTGCGCATGGCAGAGATTGCGGAAGCGTTACCTGCAACCCCCGGGGGCAGCGCCACTCGGCTCATCGAGCGCGCGCTCAGCCGCGCGGGTGGAACGCCGCTCGTCGAAGGCAATGCGATCGATTTACTGATCGATGCGCGACAGAATTTCGACGCGTGGCTCGCGTCCATCCGTGCAGCGAAGAAGTGCATTCTGTTCGAGAACTACATCTTCACCAGCGACCGCATCGGCCACGAGTTTCGCGATGCGCTGAGCGAGCGCGCCGCGAACGGCGTGAAAGTCCACGTCATTTACGACTGGCTCGGCTCCTTCGGCAATCACAAGCGCGCGTTCTGGAAACCGCTCGGCGCTTCCGGCGCGCAGGTGCGCGTCTACAATCCGCCGCGCATCGATAGCCCGCTCGGCTGGATGAGCCGCAATCATCGCAAGATGATCGTCGTCGACGGCAACGTGGGTTATGTCTCCGGCATCTGCATCGACGAAAAATGGCTCGGCAGACCCGAGAAAAACATTGCGCCGTGGCGCGACACGGGTGTCGTCCTGCGCGGACCCGCCTGTCGCGATATGGCACAGGCGTTCGCATCGAATTGGGCGGCGCTCGGATCGCCGCTGACGCCGGACGAAACGAATCCGGAAATGGCGGGCGACGTCGCACTGCGCGTCATCGCCACGCAACCGCGCAGCGCCGGGATCTTCCGCACCGATCAGCTCATCGCCGCGATGGCGCGCAAGTCGTTGTGGATTACCGACGCGTATTTCGTCGGCCTTGCCCCGTATGTGCAGGCGCTCGCTGCGGCGGCCGTCGACGGCGTCGACGTGCGGCTGCTCGTGCCGGGCACGAGCGATCTCAAGCTCGTCGCGCACATGTCGCATGCCGGCTATCGGCCGCTGCTCGAATCCGGCGTACGCGTGTTCGAATGGAACGGGCCGATGCTGCACGCGAAAACCGCGGTAGCCGACAGACTGTGGGCGCGCGTAGGTTCCAGCAACATGAATGTGTCGAGCTGGTTCGCCAATGCGGAAATCGATGTCGCCGTCGAGGACGAATGTTTTGCGGATTGTCTGGCGAATCAGTACGAAACCGATCTGCAGAACGCCACGGAAATCGTGTTGTCGAATCGCCGCGTCTCGCGAACGTCCAGTGCGCCGCGATCGCGCCGTCCCAAGCGCGGCGCCGGCAGCACCAGCCGCGCCGCCGCCGGAACGCTGCGGCTCGTCAACACCGTGGGCGCGGCGCTCGGCAATAAGCGCGTGCTCGGCCGTTCCGAAGCCGGCATCTTGCTCGGCGCGGCTGTCATCCTGATCGCGCTCGCCTTCGTCGCCGTGATCTGGCCGCGCGTGCTCGCATGGCCTTTTGCGCTGATCGTTCTTCTGATCGGTTTCAATCTGCTGGCGGCGTATTTGCGAACGCGCAATCGCAAAGGCCAGGACGCGACGAAGGTAAAGAAAACACCGTAACGCGACCTAACTGCGGTCATTCCCGCTGTCGCGGGAATGACGAGCGAAGAAGCAAGCCGACAAGAACATTCCACCTTTTTTAGACAGGTTCTAGTAAATTTAGATCGTCATCCCGCAGGTTTCCATGTCCGATCCGAATACGGTCTTCATCGCGGAGCGGCAAATTTTCTCTCCGAGCACGCTGGTGCGCGAAGCGCGCGAACTGCTCGAGGGACATTTTCCGTTGCTGTGGGTGGAAGGCGAACTGTCGAATTTTTCGCGGCCCGCCTCGGGCCATTTCTATTTCAGCCTGAAAGATTCCCAGGCGCAGATTCGCTGCGCGATGTTCAAGCCGAAAAGCACGTTCCTGCGCTTTCGACCGGCCGACGGCATGCGCGTGCTCGCGCGGGCGCGCGTCGGGCTGTACGAAGCGCGCGGCGAATTTCAGCTCATCGTCGAGCACATGGAGGAAGCCGGCGAAGGCGCGTTGCTGCGCCTGTTGCAGGAACTCAAGACACGCCTCGCGGCCGAAGGACTTTTCGAAGCGGCGTTGAAACGCGTGTTGCCGCGTGCGCCGCGATTGATCGGCGTCATCACCTCCCCCACCGGCGCGGCGATTCGCGATGTGCTGAGCGTAATCGCACGCCGTTATCCGCTGGTGGAAATCGAAATCCTGCCGGTACCGGTGCAGGGCCGCGATGCAGCGGCGGCGATCATCGCGATGGTTGCGGCCGCCTCAAGCGCGGGCCGGCACGATGTGCTCCTGCTCACTCGCGGCGGCGGATCGCTGGAAGATCTGTGGTCGTTCAACGACGAAGCGCTCGCGCGCGCAATCCGTGCGAGCGCGATTCCCATCGTTTCCGCAATCGGCCACGAAATCGATTTCACCATCGCCGATTTTGTCGCCGACCTTCGCGCAGCCACGCCGTCGGCCGCGGCGGAATTGCTCGTTCCGGATATTCTCGCGATCCACGCTGCGCTGCGCTTGCAGCGACTGCGGGTGGAACAATCGATGCGCCGGCAACTCACCGCCGCTGCGCAACGCGCTGATCGCATCCATGCGCGGCTGCGCACGCAACATCCCAGCATCCGTCTTCGTAACGGCGCGCAGCGGCTCGATCAGTTGCATGCGCGCTTGTGGCGGCAGCGTCCGCTGGCAACGCTCGCGCGGCATCGCGATCAGCTCGATCGCCTGCGCCGGAATCTGCGCAGCTATTTATCGGCGTCGACGCATCGACGCGCCGCCAGGCTCGACGCGCTGAACCGCGCGTTGCACGCAATAAGTCCGCTTGCCACGCTGCGGCGCGGCTACACGATATTGCTCGATCCGGACAGCGGTCATGTCGTGCGCTCGGCGGACGAGGCCAGATCGACACGGCGATTCAACGCGCGATTCGCCGACGGCGAAGTGCCGCTGCGGCACGACAAAGGAAACTGACGACCGATGCCCAGAAGACATCACCGCGAACATCATCTGACGCAACGCGTGGGCTGGCTGCGTGCGGCCGTACTTGGCGCGAACGACGGCGTCGTCTCCACGGCTAGCCTGATCGTCGGCGTCGCATCCGCCAACAGCACGCAGGCGGCGATCATCACCGCGGGGCTCGCCAGTCTCGTCGCCGGCGGAATGTCGATGGCCGCCGGCGAGTACGTATCGGTAAGTTCGCAAGCGGATCTGGAATCCGCCGCCGTCGAAGTGGAACGCCGCGAACTCGCCGAGGATCATGCCGGCGAAAAGAAGGAACTCGCCAACATCTACGTCAAGCGCGGACTCTCGAAACAACTCGCCAGCGACGTCGCCGATCAATTGATGGAACACGATGCGCTCGACGCGCACTTGCGCGACGAACTGGGCATTACCGACAAGACCAAACCCCGTCCGCTGCAAGCCGCGTTCGCATCGGCCATCAGTTATACGTCGGGCGCGGCATTGCCGTTGCTCACGGTTTTCATCGCGCCGCAGGGATGGCTCACGGCGTGTGTCGCGGCCGTTTCTCTCATCGTGCTCACGGTTCTCGGGGCAGTGGCCGCGCGAACCGGCGGGGCGAATCTGACGATCGGCGCATTGCGCGTGTTGATCTGGGGATCGTTGGCGATGGCGATAACAGCCGGACTCGGCAAAGTATTCGGCGCGCTGGCGTGATCCGCGATTGACGCGCTCGCGCGCGCCACCCACAATCCAGCCTGTTCGCAGACGTGGGGAGACGTCCCGGTGAAGGCATCCGATTTGTTTGTCAAAGCGCTCGAAGCCGAAAATGTCGAGTACGTGTTCGGCATTCCCGGCGAAGAAAATCTCGATCTTCTCGAATCGCTGCGAACATCGTCCGTCAAGCTCATCCTCACCCGTCACGAACAGGGCGCCGGTTTCATGGCGGCCACGTATGGACGTCTAACCGGCAAAGCCGGCGTGTGCCTCGCCACGCTGGGTCCGGGCGCTACGAACTTCGTCACCGCGGCGGCGTACGCGCAACTCGGCGGCATGCCGATGATGATGATCACCGGACAAAAGCCGGTGAAGGCCTCCAAGCAGGGACATTTCCAGATCGTCGACATCGTCGACATGATGAAACCGTTGACCAAATACACGCGCCAGATCGTCTCCGCCGACAACATTCCCGCACGCGTGCGCGAATCGTTTCGCCGCGCGGAAGAAGAACGCCCCGGCGCGACGCATCTGGAACTTCCCGAGGATATTGCGCACGAGCACACTGACGCCATCCTGATCAAGCAAAGCTATCACCGCCGCCCCATCGCCGACGAGAAAGCGCTCGTCCACGCGGCCGAGGCGATTCTCGCGGCGAAACATCCGCTGCTGATGATCGGCGCGGCGGCGAATCGGAAATTGTGCAGCAAAATGCTGCGCGAGTTCGTCGACAAGACCGGCATTCCTTTTTTCACGACACAAATGGGCAAAGGCGTCGTCGACGAAACGCACCCGCTATGGCTCGGCAATGCGGCGCTGTCCGATGGCGATTTCGTGCATCGCGCCATCGAGAACGCGGATTGCATCATCAACGTCGGCCACGACGTCATCGAAAAGCCGCCGTTTTTCATGCGCAAAGGGTTGCGCACGGTCATCCACGTGAATTTCTCGACGGCGGAAGTCGATACCGTTTATTTCCCGCAGGTGGAGCTCGTCGGCGACATCGCCAATTCGATCTGGCGTTTGAAAGAAGCCATCGATCCGCAGCCGCATTGGGACTTTGTATACTTTTCAAAAGTCCGTACGCATCTCGACAAGCACCTCGCCGAAGGCAACGACGACGATCGCTGGCCGATCTATCCGCAACGTCTGGTCGCCGACGTGCGCAAAGTGATGCCATCGGATGGAATCGCCTGCCTCGACAACGGCATGTACAAGATATGGTTCGCGCGCTACTACCGCTGCCGTGAAGCGAACACGATGCTGCTCGACAACGCGCTCGCCACGATGGGCGCCGGCCTGCCCTCCGCCATCGCCGCCAAGATCGTGCATCCGAACCGCAAGGTCATCGCCGTCGCCGGCGACGGCGGGTTCATGATGAACTCGCAGGAAATCGAAACCGCTGTGCGCCTGAAACTGGATCTCGTCGTCCTGCTGTTGCGCGACAACGCCTACGGCATGATCAAGTGGAAACAGGCGAACATGAAATTCGCGAATTTCGGCATGGACATGGGCAATCCCGATTTCGTCGCCTATGCACATAGTTATGGCGCGCACGGACATCGCCCCTCATCGGCTGCCGAATTCGCGCCCATGCTGAAGAAGTGTCTCGACACGCCGGGCGTTCACTTGATCGACACGCCGATCGACTATTCCGACAACGATCGAATCTTGAATCGGGAGATCAAGGAATTGAGCGCCAAGGTTTAGGCCGTTACGTCGCGCACAATTGGATGCGCACATTGCGGCCGAGTGCTCGCGCCGCCTTGCCTAGCGTTTCGATCGTAAGGCCCGTATCGCGCTCGTCGAGCAGACGATCCAGATGCGATCTGCTCGTGTGCATGCGTTCGGCAAGCGTTTTCTTCGTTACGCCTTCTATTTTCATCGCAGTTTCGAGTTGCCACGCGATGACACGCTTGATCGCTACCGCGTAGCTGTTTTCTAACAGTGCATTTTCAGCAAGAAATTCGTCGAAATCGGAACCGATCGCAGGATTTCTCTTTCGCTTAGCCATGTTGCACCTCACGTAGTCGGCGACGAGCGATGTCGAACTCGCCAGCCGGAGTTTTCCGGGTCTTCTTGATGAACGCGTGTAACAAAATCATTCGGGTGCCGGCGACGGTGATTAAAACGCGTGCGATCCCATTCGGGATGCGACTGCGCACTTCCCACAATGCCGCTTCGAGTTTACGCACCATCGGCATACCTAATGGCCATCCGAATTGCACCGTCTTGATGTCCTCACCGATACTCTTTCGGGCGGAGCGCGGCAGTTCGAAAAGCCAGTCGCGAACCGGTTCACTTCCATTGGCGGATCGATAAAACAGAACATTCAGTATCGGCTGGGTGTTTTCATTGTACCTTTTTAGGTACATAAGTCAACTCCGTTTGATCTACGCTCGCGAAGCACGAGTTTCCTCCGAAACTTTTCGACGTATCAGACATTACGCGGGCATTCGACCGACAAGCGAACCGAGTAGAATCGCTTAGTTCCTTCGTCGAGTACCCGACATGCTCAAAGAGAAATATCCCTATTTCCTGGCCAACGAAGCGCAGCAGCCGAACGCCGATCTGGAAGTCACCGACAAGTTCACAGGCAAAGTTGCCACGCGAGTGGCCATGGCCGATGCGAAAGCCATCGATGCCGGCATTGCCGCTGCGGTAAAAGCACAAGACGCCTGCCGCAAGATGCCCGCTTACGAACGTCAGGCGGTGCTGGAACATTGCGTGAAACGTTTTCGCGAACGCTACGACGAACTCGCGATGGCGCTGTGCATCGAAGCCGGCAAGCCGATCAAGGATGCCAGGGGCGAAGCGACGCGATTGATCGATACGTTCAAGGTCGCGGCGGAAGAATCCGTGCGCATGGACGGTGAAGTGATCAATCTCGAAATTTCACAACGCGCGAAGGGCTACCGCGGTTTCACGAAGCGCGTGCCGATCGGACCGTGTTCGTTTATCTCACCGTTCAATTTTCCGTTGAACCTGGCCGCGCACAAAGTAGCGCCGGCGCTCGCCGTCGGTTGTCCGTTCGTGCTCAAGCCTGCAAGCCGCACACCGATCGGCGCACTGATCATTGGCGAAGTGCTGGCCGAGACGAACCTTCCGAAAGGCGCGTTCTCGATTCTTCCCGCGCACCGCGATGGCGCCGACCTGTTCACGACGGACGACCGCTTCAAACTCCTGTCGTTCACCGGCTCGCCGGCTGTCGGCTGGGATCTGAAAGCGCGCGCCGGCAAGAAAAAGGTGGTGCTCGAACTCGGCGGCAACGCGGCATGCATCGTCGATTCCGATCAGGGCGATCGTCTCGATTTCGTCGTCGAACGCATGATTTTTGGCGCATTTTATCAAAGTGGACAAAGTTGCATCGGCGTGCAGCGCATCCTGATCCAGCAAGATTTCTACGATACGTTCCGCGACGCCTTCGTCGCTGCCACGAAAAAACTCGTCGCCGGCGATCCGAAGGACGAAAAAACGTTCATCGGTCCGATGATCGACGAAAAAGAAGCCAAACGTCTGGACGACTGGATTCAGGAAGCCGTGAAAGCCGGTGCGAAAACACTGTGCGGCGGCAGGCGCACCGGCGCGATGCTCGAAGCGACGGTTCTCGAGAACGTCGATTCGAAGCAGAAAGTGAATTGCATGGAAGCGTTCGGACCCGTCGCGATTCTGCAAAAATACAAAACGTTCGATGACGCCATCCGCATGGTCAACGACAGCGAATTCGGTTTGCAAGCGGGCTTGTTCACCTACGACGTGCGCAAGGTCATGCACGCGTGGGACGAACTCGATGTCGGCGGCGTCGTCGTGGGCGATGTGCCGAGTTTCCGCGTCGACAATATGCCGTACGGCGGCGTGAAGGATTCAGGTCTCGGCCGCGAAGGCATCCGTTACGCGATCGAGGATATGACGGAAATCCGCCTGATGGTGATGCGCGATCCGTGAACGGTGGCGCAGTTGGTCGGCATTCGGCGTTAGTAGCATGGACGCTTTCACGGACTGAATCATGACCCGATCGCTCGCCTCGATTGCCGCAGTGCTCGTCTGCATCTCGTTCGCGCACGCGCAAAGTACCGTTCCGCACCCACGCCTGATTCTCGATTCCGCGACGCTCGATGCGTTGCACGCGCGCAGCGCCGCCAACACGCCGCAATGGCAGCGCCTGAAGCATTATTGCGATTCATTCATCGGCGGCAACGTCAACAAACCGTTGCCCGATAACAGCGCGAACGATTATCCCGATGCGCCGGATATCGGTCAGGGATACGAAGGCGACGGTTATTGGGCGCCGCTGTGGAGCGAGGCGCTGTGCTATCAGGCCGTGCGATTTTCCGATCCCGTCAACGCGGCGAAATACGGCGCGAAAGCGGCTGACATGGCCGTAAAAATGTCGCTGCCGACGAACATGCAGGGCGAGAGTCCCTGTACCGACGACGGTTACGTGATGCGATTTTTCGGCGTCGGCATGGGCATTCTTTACGATTGGGTCTACGACGTACTCACGCCGACGCAACGCACGCAGATCTACACGACGGCGAACGCGTGGCAGGCGAGTTGGGAAACGCCGGGCGGTTGTTCGGCTTTCGCGTACGAAAATCCGGTCGGCAATTATTTCGCGGGATTCTTTCACGCCAAGACCGTGATGACGCTTGCGACCGCCGGCGATAATACGAGCGCACCGTCGGAGTGGACGGATTGGCAGACGACGCAATACCAAACCGCGCCGAGCAACCCGCCGCACCTTGGCGTGCAACCGTACTACGCCGCACACATGGCGGGCGGCGGATGGCCAGAAGGATTCGGCAATTACGGTCCGCTCGCCACGTTGAATATGAGCCTGCCCGCGTGGGAAGTGAAAACGGCCACCGGCGCCGATCTCGTCAACGCCGCCGCCGCGTATACATTTCCCGTCGATGCCGGCGACTACCTGATGCACTTCACGTGGCCGACGCGCGCGTACATCGATGACCGCGACACCAATCATTCGAATGGCGATATCGACGCGCCGCCACCGAGTTCCGCGAACGTCGGCATGTTCATGCAGGCACTCGGCGTGCAGCGTTATTGGAACTCGGCGCACGCGAATGCGTTGCAGGAATATACGAACGAAGTGATCGCGGCGCGCGGCGACGACGCCGATGCGTGGGAGGAATTTCTTTTCTACGATCCGAATGGACCGACAACGCCGTTGACTTCGCTGCCGTTGTCGTATTTCGCGTCGGGGCCCAACGCCGTCGCCGCCCGTTCGGATTGGACGACGAGCGCCGTGTGGATGTCGTTCCGCGCCGGCGCTTACGTCGACGGTCCCGGCGCCGGCGAGCAGGGATTCGACGAAGGCAGTCTCGCGCTCGTGCGTGGCGGCACGCCGTTGCTCGTCAACGGCACCGGCTGGGCCGTACACGAACCCGGCGGCAACGTGGACGAGAACAATGTATACAACGACGAATACGGCGGATTCAACGCCGCAAATATCTATTCCGGAAATCGCACGATCTACAATATTTTTTACGTGCGGAAAACGAGCGGCGCAAGTCTCGTCGATTCATACGGTCAAACCTCGAACACCGCGGAAGACCAAGCGCGCTCGCACGTAGCCGCATTCGAGGACGGCCAGGCGTACGTCTATGCGCTGGCGACGAATCTCGAAGACATGTATCGCAAGGATCACAACGGCAATCCGCAAGTCGCGGCGTGGTCGCGGGAGATCGTCTATCTGCGGCCGAACCATTTCATGGTTTATGACCGCACGACCGCGGGAAATGCGACCGGTGGCAATACCGCAAGCGACCAGTTTCTCTCATTCCATTTCCCCGCGAATCCCACGGCGACAGCGGCGCCGAGTGGCGAAAAACGTTACGACATCACATACGCTTCCAGTTTCGCCGGCGCGGTGACGACGATTTTACCGGCGAACGCAACCACGCAAGTGATCGGCATGTATCCGGCCAGCGATCCGGTGAAAGTGTGGCAGGTGCAGATTCGCCCGCCGAACACGCCGGCCAACCAGACCTGGCTTACGGTGTTCGACCTTTCGACCACATCGTCCGCGGTCGCGACGGCGACGGCTCTCAACGTTACATCGGGCGCAGCGCTGGGCAGCTTGCTCGCCGGCACCGCAGGCAATACGGCTGTTCTATTCAACACCGGCGCCGCATCGACCACGATCAGCGGTTCGATTGCTTACACCGTTCCGAAAGCGCAGACGCTGCACGTTGTCACCGAGCTTCCGCCCGGCGCGGGATATTCCGCCGCGGCGACGGTGAGCGGCGGCAATCACATGATCGTCGTGACGCCGGGCGGTGCTTTGACCACCTCCGCGAAAGGCGTGCTCGCGTTCACCGTCAGCGCATTGGGCGTTGTCGGACCCGGCGATCGCATCTTCGCCGATGGCTTCGGCGGTTGAACGTTTGACACGTCGAAAGCTTCGCGTGCGACACTCGGTCTGATCGGGATACGCATGGAGTGACCGCATGAAACGCTTCGCCGCCGTAGTCGCCGCCGTAGTCGCCGCCGCCCTCGCCTGTTGCACGATCGCGCACGGAGCGAGTTCATATCCCGCGCCGACAGAAGGCGATTACACAATACGCAATTTCAAGTTCGCGAATGGCGAGACGCTGCCCGAGCTGCACATGCATTACCGCACGCTTGGCACGATTCACAAGAACCACGAACACGTCGACAACGCCGTTCTCGTCATGCACGGCACCGGCGGCGACGGCACGCAATTCCTGCGCGACATTTTCGGCGGCGAACTGTTCGGTGCCGGGCAACCGCTCGATGCGTCGAAGTATTTCATCATTCTCATCGACGACATCGGTCACGGCAAATCGAGCAAGCCCAGCGATGGTTTGCGCGCGAAGTTTCCGCACTACGCGTATGCCGACATGATTCTCGCCGAACACGACGTGATCGCGAAAAAACTCGCCGTCGATCATCTGCGCCTGGTGATGGGCACGTCGATGGGCGGCATGCACACGTGGCTTTGGGGCGAAACCTATCCGGATTTCATGGACGCACTGATGCCCTTGGCATCGCTGCCCGTGCAGATTTCCGGCCGCAACCGGATGATGCGCAAGATGATGATCGATTCCATCCGCACCGATCCCGAATGGAAGAATGGGAACTACACGCAACCGCCGCACGGCCTCGTCGGCGCACTGGATATTCTGCTGATCATGGGATCGAGTCCGTTGCAATGGCAGAAAGAAGCGCCGACGCGCGACACGGCCGATAAATTTCTCGATGACCGCATCGCTCGTTACATGAAAGAGGACGATGCGAACGACCTGCTGTATCAAATCGATTCGTCGCGCGATTACGATCCGCAATCGAAATTGTCGGCGATCAAAGCGCCGCTGCTCGCCGTGAATTCGGCGGACGATCAGATCAATCCGCCCGAACTCGGCATCCTCGAGCGCGAGATGAAAAACGTTCCGCATGGCCGTGCGTTCATTATTCCGATCAGCGACGCGACGCATGGCCACGGCACGCACACATGGGCGGCCGTGTGGAAAGACCAGCTCGTGCAATTGATGAGCGAAACCGATCGGAAAAAATAGCGCCGTCAATCGTCGGCGGACAGATCGAGCCCGGGAAACAGGACGTCGGTAAAACCGAATTTCGAGAAATCGGTGATGCGCGACGGATAAAGCCGGCCGATCAGATGATCGCATTCGTGTTGCACGACGCGTGCGTGAAATCCGTCGGCGGTGCGATCGATCGGCACGCCCGCAGGATCGAAACCGGCATACCGGATCTGTGCGAATCGTTCCACCGCGCCGCGCATGCCGGGAACGGACAGGCAACCTTCCCAACCTTCTTCCTTGTGCGGCGAAAGCGGCTCGATGGTCGGATTGAGGAGGATCGTGCGCGGCACCGGCGGTGCGTCCGGATAGCGATCGCTGTGATCGAATCCGAAAATGACGAGTTGCACATCGACGCCGATCTGCGGCGCGGCGAGTCCGACGCCGCCCGCGTCATGCATCGTCTCGAACATGTCCGCGATCAGCGTTTGCAGATCGGTCGTGCCGAACTGCTGCACCGGTTTGGCGACACGCAGCAGGCGCGGATCGCCCATTTTCAGGATCGGATGAATCATCGGTGTCTCGCGTTTTGCGTCGATATTAACGCAGATTTTCTGGTTAACCCCGATCGCCCGCGTGACGCGTTCAACCTCTGTGACGACCACCCGATTCCCAAGACCTTATCAGCGACGTCCATTTACCGTAACCTCCGCCGCATGGGGGCCGAAAAAACGGACGAAGAACTGATGTTGGCCTACGCGCAAGGCGACGCGCGCGCGTTCGAAACGCTGTACGCGCGGCAGCGCGGCATGCTGTACCGCTATGTGCTGCGCAGCGTGGGCGACCGCGCGCTGGCCGACGACGTCTATCAGGAAACGTGGAGCCGGCTCGTCGTCTCGCGGACGCGCTATCGCGCCGAATCCAAGTTCAGCACGTGGCTATTGCAGATCGCCCACAATCTCATTATTGACACCTTCCGCCGCGCGTGGCCGCAAGCCGGCGCTGAAGAAACGGATACGATCCTGCGCGAACTGGACGCGCCGGAATCCGAACAGCCGGAGCGCGTGCTGAGCGAATTCGAGCAGCGGCGACGCCTGCAAATGGTGCTCGACGCACTGCCGCTCGAGCAACGCGAAGCATTTTTGCTGCGCATCGAAGGCGGACTCGGTCTGGAAGAAATCTCGCGCCTTACCGGCGTGGGACAAGAAACGACGAAATCGCGTTTGCGCTACGCGCTGGCGAAGATCCGGGAGAGGTTTTCGGAATGAGCGGCAACGAAAAACTTGAACGCGAACTCGAATCGTTCCTGGCGGAAGAGAATTCGCGTATCGCTGCGTTGTACCGCACGCTGCCGCGCCAAGAACCCGATGCGGCGCTCGATGCCTCCGTGCTGGCGATGGCGCGCAACGCCGTTGCGCCGAAACGTTCGCGTAATCGCTGGCTGCCGGCACTGAGTGCGGCGGCTGTCGTTTTGATCGTCGCCGGCGTCGCTTATCGGGCCGGTCCGCACGTCTGGAATAACCGCGGCACGCAAACCACGTCGCCGATCGGCAATGCCGCCGATGAAGCGAAGACCACAGTCGCATCGCCGGCATCTCCACCCGTCGCCGCAGCGCCGCCGGCACAAGAACCCAGACCGTCCGTAACAGCCGATTTGGGCGTATATGCGGCCAAACCTGCTGCAGCTCCAGCGAAAACGGCGCCGACGGATACGTTGGCAAGACGCAAAACAGCGGAAGCTCCGCGACTGCAATCTTCGGCTCCGGCGCCGCAAGTGTTCGCGCAGCCGCAAGCTGCACCGGTCGAAGTGGAAGCAGAGCGCGCCGACAAATCTGCGGCAACACCGGCACCGCCGGCGCGTGACGCTCCGTTGCAATCGCTGGATGCGACGATTTTTCCATCCAAAGAAGCGCAGAAAACCGAAGCGGCTGCAAGCGTGCAGGACGACGACCAGAAAGATGGCTCACGCGGCCGAGCCAAAGCAACGTCCGGTGCCGTGAACCCGGCACAATCCAGAGCAGCGCCCACGGCGATGGCTCCGGAATTCGTGCCCGCTCCTGCCGCCGCGATGACGGCCGCTCCGAACAACCGGCTATATCCCGAGCATTGGATTTCGAACATCGAAAAACTGCTGCGCGAGAATCGACGCGACGAGGCCATCCGCAACCTGGACGAGTTCCGCAAACAATATCCGGATTATCGGCTGCCCGACGATCTTCGCGAGTTGAAATAACGCGCTGCCTGGATTGAATCGACGCGCGATGCCACCATTGCTGTTGAAACGCCCTCGGCCGCCCGCTGTATGACCGCCAACGCCAAACCATCCGCGCCCACGCGACGCTTTTCGCCCTTGCGCGTCATCGTTCCCTATCTGCTCAACTACCGCGCGCTGTTGTTTGGGTGGCTGGGATTTCTTGCGCTGTCGTCGCTGGCGACATTGTCGTTGCCGCTGGCCGTGCGCGTGATGATCGATCACGGATTCGCGCATGCAGATCCTGCGTCGATCAATCGCAGCTTCGTGGGGCTGCTCGTCGTCGCCAGCATCATGGCCATTGCCACCGCCGGACGCTATTTCTGCGTGAGCATGCTTGGCGAACGCGTCGTCGCCGATTTGCGGCGCAAACTTTACGCACATCTGCTCACGCTCGATCAAACTTTTTACGAACGCACGCGCGTCGGCGAACTGACGTCGCGGCTCGGCACCGATACCGAACTGGTGCAGACCGTCGTGAGTTCGAGCATGTCGGTCGCGTTACGCAGCGTCGTCACCGCCATCGGCGGCGCGGTGATGCTGGTGCTGACGAGTCCGAAACTTGCAGGCTATGCCGCGCTGGTCATTCCGCTGGTGATCTTGCCGATCGTGCTGGCCGGGCGCCGTCAGCAGAAACTCGCGCGCGCGAATCAGGATCGCGTCGCCGACGCGGCCGCCATCGCCAACGAAACGCTCAACGCGATGTACGCCGTGCAAGCCTACGTACGCGAGCCGGTCGAGAAAGAACGCTATGACGGCGCCATCGCGCGTGCTCTGAAAGCGGCGCAGCGCCGCGTCGGTCAGCGCGCCGGGTTGACCGCGCTGATCATTCTGCTCATCTTCGGCGCGATCACGCTCGTGCTATGGGCCGGCGCACGCGCCGTGATGGACGGCAGCATGAGCGCGGGCGTGCTCGGCCAATTCGTGTTGTACGCCGTGTTCGCGGCCGGATCGCTGGGTGGATTGACCGAAGTATGGAGCGAGATTTCGCGCGCGGGCGGATCGATGGAACGCATCGGCGAATTGCTGGCCACGTCGCCGGATATCGTTACACCGCCCTCGCCTGTCTCGTTCGCAGCGCCCATGCGCGGCGAGATCCGTTTCGATCACGTCGAGTTTCGCTATCCGAGCCGCCCGGAGGCGCCGACGTTGCACGATTTCAGTCTGCGCGTCGCGCCGGGCGAGACCATCGCGCTCGTCGGACCGTCCGGTGCCGGGAAAAGCACGGTTTTCCACTTGCTGTTGCGCTTTTACGATCCGCAACACGGCAGCATCGCGATCGATGGCGTTGATTTGCGCAAGCAGGATCTCACCGGCCTGCGCCAATCGATCGCACTCGTTCCGCAAGACACGGTCATCTTCGGCGCGAGCGCCGCCGACAATATTCGTTTCGGACGCAGCCACGCCGACGACGCATCCGTCACCGCCGCCGCAAAAGCGGCCGAAGCGCACGATTTCATCACGCTGCAGCCGGAAGGTTACGCGACCTATCTCGGCGAACACGGCGTTCGCCTATCCGGCGGCCAGCAGCAACGCATCGCTATCGCCCGCGCGCTGTTGAAGGACTCGCCGATCCTGCTGCTCGACGAAGCGACGAGCAATCTCGATGCGCAGTCCGAAGCGGCAATCCAGCACGCGCTGGAAAGATTGATGCGCGGCCGCACGACGCTGGTCATCGCGCATCGTTTGGCAACGGTGCAGAAGGCCGACCGCATCGTCGTGATGGATGGCGGACGTATCGTCGCGCAGGGAACACATGCGGAACTGCTGCGCGAGGGGGGACTGTATTCGGAGCTCGCACGGCTGCAGTTCGCGGCCTGACCTGCTCAGAGACCCGAGGGCGCCTCAAACCCGTCGTTGAATATCGTTTCCATGTAAGCGCCGACATCGGTGCTTCCGGTCAGTGGCAACGCATGGCCTTCGATATCATTGTCCGATCCGCTGTATAGATACGTGCTCACGCCGATCAACGGCGATCCGTTGCCGAGATGGAAGTTGCCTCCGGCCGCATCGACGAACAACGGATCGGTGTCGATTGCGCCGACGTTCGTCGATGGCGACATTCCGCCAAGGACGCCGACGTCGTTGAAATACATCGATGCGTCGCTGAACAGATACAAATCCGTGTTGGCGTTCTGCCAGAACGCATCATTGGCGATTTCGCAAACCGGCGTGCCGGAACAAAACAGACCGCCGATATCGGAATTCGGCGCCGTATTCATCGACACCGTGTCATAACGGACGTATACATGGTCGTCGCCGGACAGCTCGCCTGCGCCTTCGCCTTGGTCTGCGCTGTTGCCGACGACGAGATTATTGTCGAAATAAATAACGTGCGCGCCGTATGCGAACGCGCGGAAGCCGCCGTCGAACACTGACGTATGGTTATTGCGGATGATCAGGTTGCGCAGCAGCACATCGCCGCTGGTCGATCCGGTCTCGTTGACGGCGAGGCCGCCGCCCGGCTGGGTCGTGTTGCCATTCTGCAGGGTGAGATTGAGCAGGTCGATTTCGCCGTGCGCGCTGCGCACGACCAGCACCTGCGTCGAGCCGCCGCCATCGAGTATGGTCTGCGAGGATTCCTCGCCCAGCTGCGAGCAATCCGAGTTGAAATCGCCCCAGATCTGCAGCCGGCTGGTGGCTGATGTGTTGACGTAGAAGAACCGATCGTGCACGTCCGACGTCAAGTATGTACCCGTGGCGACTTTGATCCAATTGAGTTCGTCCTGATTGGCGCCGCCGTCGGAGGAAGCTGCGAGCGCGGCGCGAAGTTCGGTGGACGTCGTCACGCAAAAATCGCTCGCGCCCGCGCGAACGCCGAAACCGGCCGCAACGACGCCGGCGGCAAATGCAATCGCGTTCTTCATGCCGATCTCCTGCCAGGACCTATCCTGCATTACGCAAGAAGGCGGCAATTCCTGGTGGAGAAGCAGCTTATTTTTCTACGGTCAACCCGACTTGCAGCCAGCCCAGATTGATGCCGATGACGGCTGTCGAAGGATCGGCCCATGCATAATCGATGACGCGTCCGTCGCTGTCTTCGACCACGTCGAGTTGCAGCACGCTCAGTTTGCGCTCCGGATAAGTACGACGCACAAGCTCGATCGAGTAGCCGCTCGGCGCACCGTCGCGCCAGCGGATCGGAATCTTTCCGCCTTCGCTGCCGATGCGCAGATCCTGCCGCGTGTGCCAATCCTTGCTGTCGACTTTCGCCTTCGGCCCCGCGCCGTTGATCGCCGACCAGCCGCCGAACCAGCGCACGCGGCGCGCCTCGATCGACGCATCGGCACCGCGCGCCTGGTCGGCGAAAGTAACCGAAGTCAGCATCTCGCCGTCGAACATGAGCTTCAGCGGCAACAATCCGGCAGCCGCGCCGAGTCCGGGAAGCAGCGCGCTGCATGCCGCGTTGTCGGCGGCAACGACGAGCACGCCGTTTTTGCGCTCACCTTTCATCGCACACGGCGCGAGTTCGGCCCACTGCTTTTCGTCGAATTTGAAATCGTCTTGCTTTGCGTCGCGCAAGGATTTGTTTGCGGCATCGTCCAGCGCGCGAAACGGCGTGAACGTTATGTGCGCGCCGTCGTCGGCCGAGACGATGCGATACAACCATGCCGCGTCCGTGGTGGTGTGCGTATCGTTCGATTGCAGACGCCACAACCACAGATGACCGTTGCGATTGTTCTGCACGATGCGCAGCATTTCGACGATGTGCGGCACGGCAACGCCGCCGCCGACCTGCCCTTGTTCGCGATTGTCGAACTCGCCCGTGAGAACCAATTCGCCCGTGGCCGGAACGGTTCCACCATGCGGCGAGGGCCGCGTTGCATTGAACGAATCGCAGCCCGCGAGCGCAATGACAGTGAGGACGAAAAGACGAAGACGCATCCGGTACCTCCGAATGCGCAAGCATAGCGGAAGTCAGGCAACGAGCGTCATTGCACCACGTCGACGCGCAGCATTCGCGAGTCGGAGCGCCCGTGATCGTCGACGGCGCGCAGCGTGAATTGCCCCGCGCCGGCCGGTTGCCACAGCAGCGGTTCACGCGCATTCGTCGAGCCGACGAAACCGTCATCGATGAACCAATAAAGATTCTGTACGCCGGCGTCGACGGTGGCATTGAACGAAATGCGTTCGTCGCCCTCGCGGCTCGTCCGCCGCGTGTAGATTTCTCCCCGTAGCGGCGACAGGATTTGCGGCGCTTGACCGGCGTCGGCCGACGCATCGTTTGCGCAGTCCGGCAACTCCGGCGGCGTGCGACGCGGAATTCCCGCTTGCCGAAATACCTTGGCGAGATCCGATGGCCAGTACTCGTAAAGTTCAGAATGCGTCTTCGCCGGGTCGAATGGCGGGCACGCCGGTTTGCCGGTTGCGTTGTCTACAGTGATGGCGCGATGCACGGAACTCACGCGAATCGGCGACTTGCCGGGAATGAACCACGTGTTGCCGCGTTGCGGGCACCACGCGTTCGGCAGATCGCCGCTGGCGAGACAAATCTGCACGCGCTTGAGATGTTTGGGCGGCGCATGCGCGGGCTCGGCAAGCGTCGGATCGCGCGCGCGCAACGCATCGGCGATATGGAAGAAAAGCGGCGCGGCAGCTTCCACGCCGATAAAGGCAGGATTTCCGGCACCGTCGAAATTGCCGATCCACACGACGACGACATACGGCCCCACGATGCCGGCCGTCCACGCATCGCGAAATCCCCACGACGTTCCCGTTTTCCAGTAAACCGGCAGCGCATTCAGTTGCGCGATGCTCGCATCGTCCGGCCGCGGATTCTGGCGCAGCATGTCGAGCACCATGAAACTCGCTTCGTCGCTCAGCATGCGCGCACCGCTCGCGCTCGGATCGTCAGCGACTTTGCGCAACGGTTTGAGCAATCCGCGGTTGGCGAGCATCGCGTACAACGAGGCCAGTTCTTCCGGCGACACTTCCCCGCCGCCCAGTACGAGTGCCAATCCGTAATGCTCTTCCGATGCCATGCGGCTGATGCCGGCGTCTTTCAAAAAATCGTAAAACGACGGACTTTGCAGCTTCGAGGCGACGTACACGGCGGGAATGTTGCGGCTTCGAATGAGCGCTTCGGTTGCAGTGACCGGTCCGAGAAACCGCCCATCGAAATTTTCCGGAGTGAAGGGCCCGAACGATGTCGGCACATCGCGCAACACCGTCTGCGGATGCAGCAAGCCTTGATCGAAACCGAGTGCATAGATAAACGGTTTCAACGCCGATCCCGGCGACCGCTTCGCCAATGCGCCGTTCACCTGTCCGGCGATTTCCGCATTCTTGTAATCCGTCGATCCGACCAGCGCCTTGATGCCCATGTCGCGCGTGTCGACCGCAATCGCCACCGCGTTGCGGATGCCGCGATCCGCGTTGTGCTGAATGTGTGCACTCACTTGCCGCTCGAACAATCGCTGCAGATCGACATCAAGTGTCGTGTGAATTTCCGATGGCATCATTGTGCTGCGCATGTGCCGGTCGGCGATGACTTCCTCGACGAAATGCGGCGCGGCGAACGGCAGATGTTCCGGCGATCGCAAGCGCAGCGGCAGTTTCATCAGCGGCGCCGTCGCGGCGTCTTGCGGATGATCGGCGACCCAACGTTTGAACAGCCGTTCACGCGCGTCGGCGAGCCGCGAGCCGATCACCTCGTCGGTATTGTCGGTGTTGCCACCTTCGCGCACGCGGCGGCTCGGGTCCTGCGGAATCACCGCGAGCGTCAGCGCTTCGGGGAGCGACACTTGCGCGACGGGTTTGTCGAAATAAATCAGGCTGGCCGCCGCAGCGCCTTCGATGTTGCGTCCGTACGGCGCGTAGTTGAGATACGCTTCGAGAATATCGTTTTTCGAGTAGCACAATTCCAGTTCGAGCGCGCGCAGCACCTGACGCAATTTCCCGCCCGGTGTTTTCGTATTCAAGTGATAGACGAGACGCGCGAGCTGCATCGTGATCGTCGAGCCGCCCTGGCGATTGCCGCCGCGCACGTACGTCACCCATCCGCCGCGCGCGAGGCTGATCGGGTTGAACCCGGGATGCCAGCGAAACCACGCATCTTCGTGCAGCATCACGCCGCGCATCAACGAATCCGGCATTTCGTGCAGCGGGATCCACAGGCGATAACGCTGGTCGTTGGCGAGCGTGAGCCGCAGCAGATGACCGGCATCGTCGTAAACGGCTGTGGAAGACGGCGCAAGTCGCGATAGCGGCTCGTGCGGCCACAGGCGGATACCGACGACGGTCGCCGCGATCAGCGCAAGCGCCGCCAGCACGTTGTGCCAGCGGCGCACGATGTTCAATATTCGACGCATCATCGCGGTCGACTACTTACTTCTTGACGACCTCGATCTTCCCGCCGAGCGAGCGCGCCTGCACGGTGCGGTCGTACATCGATTCGCCATACGCGGGTGGCACGACGAAGGTGCCGGCGTTCGTGGCGCGGATGCGATAAACGAATTCGCCGACATTCCGCGTCGCCGTGCCGTAGATGACGACGCGGTCGTCGCGTACATCGGCATACTCCGGCGACCACGTCGAACCGGCGACGCCGACCGGCGATTGCCATTTCGGCGTCGCCGGCGCCGCGTCGGTGCTCGCCGCATCGGAATCCTGCGGCAGCGTCGGCGGCTGGATCACCGCTTCGAATCCACCGGGCAGCAGATCGACGATGGCGATGTTTCCGATACTGTCGGCTTCGGTCGCGCGGATCTTCAGATGCACGTCGAGTTCGGCGCCCAGCGTTGCAGTTGAAACCGCTTTCCCGGTCGTGTCGGTGTATTCGCGGACGATTTCCAGACCTTGCTTCAGCTCCGTCGTCGGCGGCGAGCGGTCGAATCCCGCTTGCGTCACGGAATACCACGCGTGCAGATCGACACCGTTTTCGACGCGCAGCGCCGTGGCCGCAGCATCGAACGCGCCGCGCACGAGCACGCCCGGCTGCGTCACGATCGGCTTGGCGGAACCGTCTTTCTGGATTTCGCTCAGCGTCAACTTGCCGTCGCCCACGCGCGCGCCGTAGGCGTCGAGCGCGAGAATCGTCGTCGCGGACGACAACGTGTTGTACCAGCCGCGCTGGATCGGGCGAAGCAACGTTGCCACCGTCGATCCGGGCAGGCGCGCGACGCGTTCGGGAAAGTGTTTCGCGACGAGATACAGGATGCTCGAATCGAGGAATAGGGTGTCGTAATAACGCTCGAAGCGGTAACCGTTTTCCACCGTGGCTCGGCGGAAATCATTTTCCAAGGGCGCGATGAGCGCATCGGCTTCCTTGTCCTGCTTGAGCAATTTCAGCGACGCGGCCAGATAACCGGCGACGAGATTCGTATGCCAATCGTCGCCAAAATCGATGAAATACTCCGTCGGTTTCGAACGCGTGAATTGGAGATTGTTCGGCGCGTTCTTCGAAAAGTTGTCGTCGAGACGCTTCTGCACGGCGGCGATGTCGTTCGTCGTGACGGTGCCCTGCCGCGTGAGCAAATAGATCGCGAATGCGCGCTCGCGCAAGCCGGCCAGCGAGCCATCGCTTTCGTCGGCCGCCAGTTGAAGCAGATAGCGATTGCCGGCTTCGAGCATGTCGGCCGGCACGCGTTGTCCGCGTTCTTTCGCTTCGACGAGGAACAGCATCGAATAGACGGAAATGAAACGCTCGGACTGCGGCGTCGACGTCCACAATCCGAATCCGCCCTCGTTGTTCTGACGCGAATGCAATACGGCATACAACGACCGCAAGGCATCGGGTTTCGCCTTCGATCCGTTGTCCGCCTTCACCGTGCCGTATTCCGGATGCCCGGCGAAGATGAGCGCGGGGAAACCCTGGCTGATCAGCTGCTCGGTACAGCGGTGCGGGAAATCTTCCAGGTACGCGGACAATCCCTGCGCCAGCACGAGCGGCGTATACGAGGCGGCAATGTTGCGTTTGGCGAACGCATCGTAGATGTCGCGCAACGGTTTGATATCGGCATCGCCTTTGTCGAGATCGCCCGCGATCACGTCGGTGCGATACGCCGATGCCGGACGCACGGAAACTTCGGTGCCGATTTTCGCGGATTTGTCCTGGTATGCCGCGTGGAAAGTCAACGTCGCGGGTCCGAGCACGGGCTTCGCGCGTAGTTTGAAAACCGCGACGCCTTCGCGCATTTCGCCCAGCGTGAGCTGTGGTTTGCCGTCGCCGACGATTTCCACACCCGGCGACGCGTCCAGCGACAAGGCGACGGGAATCTCCTTGCCGTTCAGTCCCGTCAAATTGTTGGCGACGCCGACGCTGATCTCGAATTCATCGCCGGGCGCGACGAGGCCGGGCACATTCGGCGACAAGACGAAATCGCCGCGCACGGTCGTGGAATTCTGCGTAATGCCGATCTTGTCGTTGCGCACGGCCACGGCCATGAGGCGCAGCTTGCCGTTGAAGTCGTCCGGCACGTTGTAGACGACTTCCTTTTCACCCGTCACATCGACGATGCCCGACCAGAACGCGACCGGTTCCTGATGTTTCTTCTTGAACGGATTGAGATGACGCGCGAGTAAATCATCCGCATCGCCGCCCGGCGCGGTCAAGCCGGCGAGTTTGGAAAATTCAGGCAAAATCAAATCGAGAATCTGGCTCGTGCGCACTTCGAGCATGCGCTTGCGGAAAAAGAAATCGAGCGGATCGCCGAGCTTGTAGCGCGCGACCTGCAAAATGCCTTCGTCGACGGCGAACACGACGGCGCGCGTCGGTTGCGCGGCGGTGAGTTTCATCTTCAGCGGTTCGCCGGGTTTGATCATCGCCGGCGCGGAAATCGTCAACCCCTCGCGGCGCGCGTCGCGATTCACCGAGAACGGCACCACGCCATAACTGAGCGGACTCATGAAGATTTCGTCCGACGCCGGATCGCGCACGAACTGCACGTTCACGTAGCCGTTGCCCTCGAAATCGGCGGGCACTTTGATCTTCTGCACCGAGCCGGTTGTCGCGCTGTGGAACCACGCGTGTGCATAGACTTTGTCGCGTTCCAGCGTAATCAATCCGCTGCCCGCATACGGTGCGCGGATCGCCACTTCGACGTCTTCGCCCGGGGCGAAATCGTGCTTCGACAGCGCGAGCTGCAATTCCGCGTTGCGTTCGAGAGAACGCGAGAGATTCGCTTCGCCCGCGACCGTGTACTCGACCCGATTCAACTCGTCGCCGTGCGCATCGCGAACCACCAGCGCGAACGTACCCGGCGCGTTCGTCGGCAAATCGAAATCGGTACCGGTCGCGTTCATCGCAAGAGGTTTCTCGGAAACGGGAATTTCTTTCGACTTCGATTCGTATTTGTAGACGCCGGAATCCTGCTTGGTAAGGATCGACACGAAACGCCGTTCGACGATCGCCGCCTTGAGTCCGTCGACGGCGATCTTCTTGGTGTCCGGACCGATCGCCACGAGATTGAGGGTGCGCTTTGCGTCGCGCGTGACGAACTCGAGATTGTCGGTAGCTTTCGCGCCGATCAGATAATCACGCGACGAAATCAACGCGTGCGCTTCTGCAGCGACATTGCGCCCGCCTTCGGCTTCGTAACCCTTGCCGAAGAAGCGGAGCTGATACGACGAGGTTCCGTACTTGGACAGATCGAGCGGAAATTCCGCTTCGCCTTTGTCGTCCGTCGTGCGATCGCCCAGCGGTTCGGAATAACCTTCTTTCGCGTGTTGCGGATCGAAGAACTTGTAGTCGGGATACGCGTGGAAGCTCGGAAAGTACGGCTGCAAGCTCAGTGTCGCTTCGACACGGCGGTTCTGCGCGGGTGTGCCGAATAAGTTCTGCAGCGTGAACAGTGCTTTCAATCCATCCGGTTTTATCCAGCCGTCGGCGACGTTCTGCGATAGCCGCGCGTCGGCCTTCATGCGGTCCGGCGTGAATTCCTTGATCTGCAACGCGACCGATCCGATCTGCGCATCGGCCTTGCCGTCTTTGACGATGTAGAGATTCACGTTCCAGCCGCCCGTCGGCGCGCTTTCCTGCGTCGCGTAGTGGAGTTCCTCGAAACCAGCTGCGCTCAGCCGCAGCTTGCGCGATTCGACCACGATGCCGCGCGCGTCGGTGACATCGGCCTGCAACGGAATCCCGGTCAGCGGCTTCGACCAATCCGACGCGCGCACGATGATGCCGACATGAAACGTGTCGCCGGGCCGGTAGATGCCGCGGTCGCTGAACAAATACGCGCTGAGCTTGTTCGCGTTCTTCGCGTTGCGCTCGCCGCCGATGTCGAAGCGCGAATAGTCGAGATTGCGGTCGTATTCGCCGATGGGCAGGAACGATTCATCGTCGCCTTTGTGGACGACGTACATCGCCGGCGCTTTCTCGCGCGTGAAGCTCGCGAGCGTATCGAAATGGACGCGCCCGTCGCTCGACGTCGTGCGCGTCAGCAATGTTTGCCCGTTCTTGCCGGCAACGTCGATGATGACGTCCGACACCGGCGAGCCGGTCTTGATCGATTGCACGAAGACATCCTGACTGCCGTCGAGCGATTTTTTCGCGATCACGCCCAAGTCGGTGACGACGATCAGGCGCGAATCGCCAATGGGCGTACCGTCGTCGTTCGTGTCCGATCCCTCTTCGCCGCCGTTTTCTTCCGGCTCGTCGCTGGCTTGCGTATCGGCACTGGATTCCTGGGACGAGTCGTCGTCGCTATCGTCGCTGGGCGCGGGTTTTTCGTCCGGCTTGAGCTTGCTCAATTTCAACAAAAAGATACCGTGCTTCGCCGACGCGCCGGAACTCAGGTATTGCGCAAGATCGACGCCCTCGAAATGCGCCTTGCCCGGATCGCTTTCGGAAAACGGCGTCTTCTGCACGAAGCGTTCGGTGATCTGATCCGGATTGAGCGAGTCGAGTTGCGGCTTCGCGTAGGTTCCATGATTGAAGCCGACGAGATGCTGCAGTTGATCCGGAAGTACGCGGGCGATTTCCAGTTCCATGCCCGGCACGTTGCGCGCCACGACGGAAACGCGCTTTTCACCGTTGAGCGACAGCAATGCGCCGTCGGCCATGAACTTGAGCATGCGCGGATATTCCGGCACCTGCACGAGCGTGGTGTTGGCTTTTGCCAATACATAGCCGCCGAAGGAATGCAGGTTTTTTTCGACGCGGATGAAGAGATATCGGTTCGGATCGGCGTGGAATTTGAAGCTATGCAATGCGTCGAACTCGCGTTCGGTCGGCACCGCTTCCAGCGCGAGCTTGTCGGACTGGCGCAAAAGATCTTCGCCGATTTCGCTCATGCTCCAGTTGTACGGATCGGTGCGCTGTTCGACCGGCGTTTTCGGATTGAATTCCGGCAGCAGCCACGCAGTCGTCGCTTTCGCGGCGTCTTTTTCCGACACCGCTTGCGATGTTTCGACGACGAGCACCTGCTCGGGTTCGAATTTCGCGTTATCGACCAGCGTCGGCGCGACGCTGCTGACCTGCAGACTGTAGAGGCCGGGCACGACGACCGAACCGTCGATGGCCTTCTCGATCGAGGGACCGCCGCGTGCGGCGTGAACGCCTTTGTCGACCGTCACCGCAAGGTTCGCGTCGTCTTTCGGAATGGCCAGCGGCTCGGAATGGACGAACGCATTGAGCTTGCGTTCGTCGTACGTGACGACGAATTTTTTCGCACCGGAATCTTTGGGCGTTCCTTCGAGTTTCACCGATACGTTCTTTTCGAAGCTCGCGGTATCGACCGGGTGATTGAAACTGAATTGAACCACGGCTTTCTTCGCGGATGCGTCTTGCGGGTCCTGATAGAACTCCGCCTTCTCCAGCGCGGCGATAAAACTCGCGCTGCGGAACTTCAAATTGTCGTCCGCGACTTTCACGTGCTCCGCGAACGCAACTTTCGGATCGAAATGCACGTCGAAATCCTGTCCGACGGCCCAATCGTCCTTGGGCTGAAACGTGAGGACCTTGTCGCTCGTCCACGTCCACGTTCCGGCCGTGTCCGGTTTAAGTTCGATGCCGTTCGTGGCCTGCTTGCCGACCAGCGCCAGCGGTGCGACGGATCGATTGAACGT
>DATAVJ010000011.1:0-9429 GCA_036267795.1 Rudaea sp. | reverse complement strand
GCTCTACCAACTGAGCTACCTGGCCGGAAATCGTGCGGTGGCGAGCGCTACCGCGGCGGGCGCGTATTACAACGGCTTGGCGCAATCGAGTCAAGCTAAACGCGTCCGTGACGTTGTAGGCTAACGAGCATATCGATAGTGAAGGAGATTGCCATGCGCAACGAACTCGTTCCGAATTTGATGTCTATTTTTGCGGGCGCGATTTTTCTGGCCGTCGTCTCGATGCCGTCGTTCGCGGATACGCGCGAACATCAGGCCGATGAGTTGGCGCGCTTCAAACAATACGCGGGCGCGCCCGTCGGCGATTTTCCGATGGTCGATATTTTTCAGACGCAAATCGTCGGCGACTGGACCGTCGTGGTTTGGCCGACGATCAACTCGGCGTATCTGATCACCGTCGACAAATCCTGTTCGAATCTGGAATGGGCCAAGGGATTTACGGTGACGCAAAAAATGTCGATGAAAGTAACGAAGACTTTCGACTTCATTACGTTCGATCGTCAGCGGTGCAAGATCACGGAGATCAGACCCGTGGACTACAAAGCGATGCTCAAGGACGACAAGGCAAAGAGGTCCGCGGCTCAGGGCGGCGGAACATAACCGACGGGCGCTTCGGAGCCGATGCCGAAAAGGAATTTTTCCATTTCGCCTTCGAGGAACTTGCGCGCTTTCGGATCGAGCGGCGACAGACGGTTTTCGTTGATCAGCATCGTCTGATGCGCAAGCCATTGCGACCACGCTTCCTTCGAAATATTGTCATAGATGCGTTTGCCGAGTTCGCCGGGGTAGGGTGCGAACGTCAGCGCGTCGGCTTCGCGTTTCAGCCGTGAGCAAAACACCGTGCGCGTCATGGTATGTCCTTGTCCAGATTTTCGATGAGCTTGCGCACCGGTGCCGGTAATCCAAGCTGTGCGGCTTCTGTCGGGCTCACCCAGCGGCGATTCGAGTCGTCGGCGATATGTGCTTTGAAACAGACGTCGAATGCGAGCGGTGTGACGTCGAGCCGGTAGTGACTGAAAGTATGCGTGAACGGCTGCAGATGCCTGAAGACGATGTCGTCGTGCGCGTGCACGAATGCGGCGCCGAGTTTTGCCGACTCGATATCGTCGGCTTCGGGCAGACTCCAAAGTTCGGCCCACACGCCGACCGGTGGACGGCGTTCCAGAAGCAAACGTCCGGATGCGTCGCGCAGAATCAACATCATCGTCGTTCGCGTCGGCAGCGCGCGGCGCGGTTTTGATTCGGGCAGCGTCGCGGTGAGTCCGTCATGCAGGGCAATGCAATCGTCCGACAATGGACATTCGGTGCAGCGTGGTTTGGTTCGCGTACATACCGTCGCGCCGAGATCCATGATGGCTTGCGTGTAGTCGGCCATGCGCGAATCCGGAGTGTGCGATTCGGCGAATTTCCATAATTGATTTTGTGCAGCTGTCGATCCGGACCATCCGCGTACGCCATGAAAACGGGCGAGAACGCGTTTTACGTTGCCGTCGAGAATCGGGAATTTCATGCCGTGCGCTTGCGCGAGTATCGCCCCGGCGGTCGATCGGCCGATTCCCGGCAACGCCGCCAGTCGATCGAAAGTTTTCGGCAGGTCGGCATGATGTTGCTCGACGCAAATCGTCGCAGCCTTGTGCAAATTGCGGGCGCGGCTGTAGTAACCAAGGCCGGACCACGATGCCAGCACATCGTCGACAGGCGCCGCGGCGAGTTCCGCGGTCGATGCGAATTTTTCCACAAAGCGCAAAAAGTACGGAACGACGGTTGCGACTTGCGTCTGCTGCAACATGATTTCGGAAAGCCATACGCGATACGGTGTGCGCGGCGATTGCCATGGCAGATCGCGTCGGCCGTGGATGTCGAACCATCGCAGAAGCTCAGCGGCGAAAGGTTCAGTTCGCGGCATTTCCGAAATTCGCGGGCAACAGACCATCGACGAACGCGGCGGCGTCGAACTCGCGCAGATCGTCCACGCCTTCGCCCAGGCCCACGAAACGGATCGGCAATCCGAATTCCTTGGCGAGCGCGAACACGACACCGCCTTTTGCGGTTCCGTCGAGTTTGGTGACGACGAGACCCGTCACGCCGATCGCGGCGCGGAATTGGCGAACTTGATTGATCGCATTCTGTCCCGTCGTTCCATCGAGCACGAGCAATGCTTCGTGCGGCGCGTCGGTATCGAGTTTGGCGAGAACGCGGCGAATCTTCGTCAGCTCGTCCATCAATCCGCCTTGCGTGTGCAGACGCCCGGCGGTGTCGGCGATGAGAATATCCGCGCCGCGCGAACGCGCCGATTGCAGCGCGTCGAAAATCACGCTGGCCGCATCCGCGCCGGTGCCTTGTGCAATGACGGGAATGTTGCTGCGGTCACCCCATGTCTGCAATTGTTCCATCGCGGCTGCGCGAAATGTGTCGCCGGCGGCGAGGATCACGGATTTGCCGTCGTCCTGGAATTTGCGCGCAAGTTTGCCGATCGTCGTCGTCTTGCCGACGCCGTTGACGCCGACCATCAGAATGACGAACGGTTTCTGTTCGCTCTGCGGCACGAGCGGCACCGCCACGGGTTCGAGAATTTCCACCAATGTGCCGCGCAGTGCGGACAGCAGTGCGCCGCCGTCGGCGAACTCGCGTTTCTGCATGCGCTTGCGCAATGACCCGACGATATCGGTGCTCGCGCTCACGCCGACGTCCGCCATGATCAGCAGCGTTTCGAGTTCATCGAGCAACGCATCGTCAAGTTTGACATGACGCGCGAAAAGATCGCGCACGTCGCGGTTGAACACGCTTTTTTCGAAACGCTCGCGCCACGTGGCTTTCGCTAAAGCCGGCGGCGTTGCCGCCTGCGGCGATTCGTCGTGCGCGGCTTGCTGCGCGTCGTCGCCGGTTTTTTTCTTCCAGAATTTGAGCATTGCGGGACAAGTTGAAAGACAATGCGCAAATGCTACCACTCGCAACGCTATTAAACCGTGGCGAATAAGCCCGCGAGAATGATGCGCGCCGCGCAGACGGGCGGACGTCTGCGCATCATCGGCGGTTCGCTGCGCGGATCGAAATTGGATGTTCCGAATGCGCAAGGTTTGCGCCCGACGCCGGATCGCGTGCGCGAAACGCTGTTCAACTGGCTGATGCCGGTGATCGATGGAGCGCGCTGTCTGGATCTGTTCGCGGGCACGGGCGCACTCGGCATCGAAGCGCTTTCGCGCGGCGCCGCGGCCGTCGACTTCGTGGAATCCGACGCACAACTCGCCGCATTGTTGCGAGCGAATCTGTCCCGTCTGAAACAGACGGCGACGGTGCATGCGATGAGCGCGAGTCGGTTCATCGAATCTGCGCACGATGGCTATGACATCGTCTTCGTCGATCCACCTTTTGCGGAAAACCTGTGGGAATCGACGATGGCGGCGATCGAAGCAAAATCGCTCCTGGCCGAAACGGCGTGGATCTACGTCGAATCGCCCGCCGAACATTTCATTGCGTCGCCCGCGCACTGGCAAATCCATCGCGAAAGGCGCGCCGGTGCGGTGCGTTACGCGCTCTACCGCCGCGTGATGCCATCCGCTAAGCTTTAGCGATTCCTCGAATGGCCCTCGGCATGCCCAGCCAGATAACCAGTCCAGCTCGTGCGCGTGTCGCGGTTTATCCGGGAACATTCGATCCGGTCACGAACGGTCATACGGATCTGGTCAGCCGTGCGGCGCCGTTGTTCGATCGCCTGATCGTCGGCATCGCCGAAAGCGCGGGCAAAGGGCCAAGCTTGAGTCTCGACGAACGCATTTCTCTGGCACGCCTCGCATTGGCGGGCGTAGCGAATGTGGAAGTGCGCGGGTTCGCCTCGTTGCTCGCGGATTTCGTCCGCGAAACCGGTGCGGGCGTCATCCTGCGAGGGCTGCGTGCGGTTTCCGATTTCGAATACGAATTCCAGTTGGCGAGCATGAACCGGCATCTGATTCCCGATGCCGAAACGCTCTTTCTCACGCCGGCGGAGCAGTACAGTTTCATTTCTTCATCGCTCGTGCGCGAGATTGCGCGGCTGGGCGGCGATGTCTCCGGTTTCGTGCATCCGGCGGTGCAGCAGGCGTTGCGGCAGCGCTGGCGATCTTCCTGAACTATCCAGAAAAGGTGAAAATATGAAAAATTATATTCGTATACTCGCGCTTGCGCTGTTCGCGGCACTCGCGTTGTGCGCGTGCGGCCAGAGCGACGAAGAAAAGGCCAAGGCCGCCGAAGCCGCAGCGGCGGCGGAAGCCGCCAAGCCGGTTCCGCTGCCTGCGGCAAACGCGGACAAGGCGGCCTGGCAGCGCTACCTGAGCAACGTCGTCACGCGCAACATGCAAGGCGTGAGGACGAACAGCCCGTTCATGTACTACGTACCGGCGGGTGATTCTGCCGATGTGCTGGATGCGCGCAACAATCAGCTCAACAGCGTTTCGGATGCCGTTGCGCGCGGCGTCCTGCCCGGCAACATGATGGCGTTCGGCGGTCCTGATTCCAAAGCGACGGCCGACCTCGTCGTCGATGCCTTCAGCAAGTCGCGCGACGGATCGTTCAAGGGCGTCGTCATCCTGTTCGTCGGTGCGGCGGCCGATCAGGACCGCGTCAAGGACGCTGTCGCCAAGAGCGGCGCGGAATTTCGTTTCGTTGAAATGAAATGAGCGCGGTCCCACATTGATGGATGCCCGCACTGCGCGGGCATCCGACATGGCAATTCGATGGCGCTGAAGATCACGGACGTTTGCGTCAACTGCGACGTATGCGAACCGGTGTGCCCGAACAAGGCGATCTCGCTGGGTGCAGTCATCTACGAGATCGCACCGGCGCGCTGCACGGAATGCGTGGGCCACTTCGATGTACCGCAATGCGTCGAAGTCTGCCCGGTCGAGTGCATCATCGGTGATATGGCGCATTCCGAAACGCGCGAGCAATTGACGACGAAATACCGCGAGCTGACCGCTGAGGAGACATTGTGATTTTCCGCAAGATCGCCGCCTGGTTTTTGATCGTCCTTTCGGCTCCGTTGAACGCGGCGGACAAGCCCGGCCACGCGGCCATCGCAAGCGCGCACACGCTCGCCACGCAAGCCGGTTTCGAAGTGCTCGCGGCCGGCGGCAACGCGTTCGATGCGGCCGTCGCCGTGGCGAGCACATTATCTGTCGTGGAACCGCAAAGTTCAGGTCTCGGCGGCGGTGGATTCTTTCTCGTGCGCCGCATGTCCGACGGCAAGGAAACGATGATCGACGCGCGCGAAACCGCGCCCGCGGCTGTCGACAAAAAAGATTATCTCAAGCCCGATGGCGAACCGGACCGCGATCATTCGCTCAACGGTCCGTTGTCGTCCGGCATCCCCGGCGAACCGGCCGCGCTGGTTTGGACGGCTAAAAATTACGGACGGCTGCCGTTGGAAAAATCGCTCGCGCCGGCCATTCGCATCGCGCGCGAAGGGTTCAAACCCGATTCGCGGTTCATCGGCGAACTCGCTCAAGTCAGCAGCCGCCTGGCGCGCTATCCGGCGTCGGCGGCGCTATATCTCGTCGACGGCCGGGCGCCTCAGAACGGATGGACGTTCCGCTCACCGGATCTGGCGAAGGTGCTCGAAAAAATCGCGCACGACGGGAACGATGGTTTTTATAAAGGCGACATGGCGAAAACGCTGGTCGACGGCGTTCACGCCGCCGGCGGACGCTGGTCGATGGACGATCTCGCCAACTATACGGTGAAGGAACGCGCGCCCATCGCCTTCGGTTATCGCGGCTGGCACATCGTCACGGCGCCACCGCCGTCGTCCGGCGGTATCGCGCTGGCGGAAATGTTGAATATGCTCGGCGGTTTCGATCTGCAGAAAATGGATCGCGTGCATCGCGTGCACACCATCGTCGAAACGATGCGCCGCGCGTATCGCGATCGCGCCGAATATCTCGGCGATCCCGACTACGTGAAGATGCCCGTCGCGGAACTCACCAGTCCGTTGTACGCGGCCGGACTGCGCGCGTCGATCCATCCCGACAAGGCCACGCCCAGCGACATGCTGCCCGGCTACATGTCGCCGGACGAAAGCCTGCACACGTCGCATTTTTCGATCATCGACGCCGAAGGCAATCTCGTTTCGGCGACGCAAACGGTGAACACCTCATTCGGTTCGAAATTCGTCGTCGCCGGCACCGGCTTCGTGCTCAACAACGAGATGGACGATTTCGCGCTGGTCGCCGGAAAACCGAATGCCTACGGATTGCTCGGCAACGAGAACAACGCGCCGAAGCCGGGCAGCCGTCCGCTGTCGTCGATGACGCCGACCTTCATCGACGGTCACGACAAAACCGCCGTCATCGGCACGCCCGGCGGAAGCTCCATCATCACGATGGTGCTCGAAGGAATTCTCGCTTTCATCGACGGCGAAACGCCGGAAAAAATCGTGGCAGAGCGGCGCTATCATCATCAATACATGCCGGATCAGATTTCTGCCGAGAAGGGCGCATTTTCCGATTCCGAAATCCAGGCGCTGCAGCAGATGGGCTACAAACTCGATATCGCGCCGGACGTGTGGTCATGGGGTTTCGTGAACATGGTGAGCTGGAACCGCGCCACCGGCGAGATGCACGCGGCGTCCGATCCGCGCCGGCCGAGCGGGAGCGGGTTGGTGAAGTAGCTACGGCAATTGATGATGTCGGTCGATGATAGAATCGGGTTGAGGTGAATTCATGAAAACATTCACGGCAGTCGTCGAAGAGTGCTCGGACACCGGTTTGTTCGTCGGATATGTCCCGGGCTTCGCGGGCGCGCATTCGCAAGCACAAACGCTGGATGAATTGAACGAGAATCTGAAGGAAGTCCTCGAGATGTTGCTCGAAGACGGCGAACCCCATCTTCAAACCGAATTTGTCGAAATTCAGCAAGTCGCTGTCGCTTGAGTCGTGGGCAATGTTCCGGTTCTGAAGCCTCAGGATGTCGTTCGGCTATTGCAGAACCTTGGTTTTCGTGAAGTTCGACAACGCGGTTTCCCACAAACAATTTCGACACGCGGATGGAAGGGCGACAACAGTTCCTTTTCACAAGGGTCGCGATATCTCGCCTGTTCTCCTGCGGAAGATCGCTGAAGATATCCGCGTTGCGCTCGAAATTCTGTTGAGCGGCAATTGTCATTGATCGTCGGTGATTGCATGAAACTTTGGTCCATCCTCGGCAATTCACAAAAACTCGACGGCGGCGCGATGTTCGGCAACGCGCCCAAAGCGCTGTGGTCGAAGTGGCTCGCGGTCGATGACGACAATCGCGTGGAGCTCGCGTGCCGCGCGTTGCTCGCCGACGATCTCGATGGCAGGACGGTTCTCTTCGAAACAGGGATCGGCGCGTTCTTCGAACCGAAATTGCGCGAGCGCTACGGCGTTGTCGAAGATCGGCATGTGTTGCTTGAATCGTTGGGCGCGGCGGGTTTCGAGCATGAAGACATCGACGCTGTCGTGATCTCGCATTTGCACTTCGATCACGCCGGCGGATTGCTGGCGCCTTGGCAGGCGGATATGACACCGACACTGCTGTTTCCGAATGCGACGTACATTGTCGGCAAGACAGCGTGGAATCGCGCGCTGCATCCGCATCCGCGCGATCGCGCGTCGTTCATTCCCGAATTGCCGCCGCTGCTAGAGCAATCCGGACGGCTCGAACTCGCCGACGGCGACTATTCGAAGACGCTCGGCACATCCGTGCGCTTCTTCTTCAGCGACGGACACACGCCGGGCTTGATGCTCGCGGAAATCGTCGTTCCGGGCGGAGGCGTCGTCTTTTGCGCCGATCTCATTCCCGGCCGCCCGTGGGTGCATTTGCCGGTGACGATGGGCTACGACCGTGCACCGGAATTGCTGATCGACGAGAAACGCGAATTTCTCGACGACAAACTGGCGCGCGATGTGCGGTTGTTCTTCACGCACGATGTCGGCTGCGCGCTCGCGCGCGTAACGCGCGACGACAAGGGACGTTACTCGACGCGCGACGAAATGCCCGCACTCGACGGATTGGCGGCTTAGATGGCGCGGCGCAAGCGAAGAGAAAGTCGCGCGTTCTTCGTCGGCAGTGCGATCTTGCTCATCGCCGCCGGTGTCGTCTGGTACGGCGTCGCTCGTCTCGGCTGGCGCGTGCAAGATCTGCAGACATCGACGACACCTGCGGAAAAAACAGTAGTTCTCGATGCCGCGAACGAAGGCCGCAAGATCAGCGTATCCGGAAAGCTCAGCGCACCCGCAGCGGCGCGCGATCCGGAACTCGGCATCAGCGTGGATACGGTGGTTTTGCTGCGCTCGGTGGAGATGTTCCAGTGGCGCGAGCAATGCAGCGGCAACGATTGCCGTTACGAGGCGGCGTGGTCTGCGCAGCCGATCGATTCGGAGAAATTCCGCACGCCGCGCGGACACGAGAATCCACATTTTCCGTTTACGTCGGCGCGTTTTTCTTCCGGTCCCGTGAAGCTCGGCGGTTATGTCGTCGATCCGCAATTGATCGCCGAACAAGTGACGCCGGTGAACCATCCTGTACGCGTCGCCGAACTTCCGCCGAATCTTGCGGTGACATTCCGCGATACCGACGGCACGCTGATGACCGGCGATCCGGCGAATCCGAAAGTCGGCGCGTTGCGCGTCGGCTATCGCGCGGCGCCGTCGAATGCTGTTACCGTCACGGGCGTGCAGCGCGGCCAGCGCTTGGCGGTCGATTGATAAAAGGGGAACACGATGAAAATCACCGGGCTCTATGCGGCGCTCGCCGCGCTACTGATCGTTTTTCTCGCCATCCGCGTCGTTGCGTACCGCCGCACCGCCAAGATCGGAATGGGCGACGGCGACAATCCGGAAATGCGCAAACGCATCCGCGCCCACGGCAACGCGATCGAATATCTGCCGCTCGGATTGTTGTTGCTGCTGATCCTCGAATTGAACCAGACGGTACCGTTGCTGCTGCACATCTTCGGCATCATCCTGATCGTCGCCCGCGTCGCGCACGCGTGGGGCGTTTCTCATCACACGGGCCTATCGCCGGGACGAATGATCGGCGTGATCCTCACGTTCGGTTTGCTGATCGTGATGTCGCTATTGCTGCTGTGGCAATTCTTCGCGCTGGCGGTAATCAGCGCGACGCATTGACCGGTTGCGTAAACAGTTCCTCGGCGTGATCGAGAAAATACAATCCCGCAAATAGTTTCGGATCGATCGAATAACCCTCGCGAGATTTCTGCAGCAGCCACGCGGCGGCATCGTTTCGCGGGATCTCATGCACGATGATTTCTTCGGTCGAATCGCCGCCGCCGGCGTGTTCGCGCACCAGACCGCGCGCGCGCACGAACGCGATGATCTCGTTGCTCATGCCCGCCGAAGATGGGCCCGACATCAGGAATTCCACGCGTTCGGCACGGTAGCCGGTTTCTTCCGTCAATTCGCGCGCTGCCGCGGC
>DATAVJ010000010.1:0-21233 GCA_036267795.1 Rudaea sp. | reverse complement strand
ATCGAACACAGCTGGAACACCGATTGGCCGACATCGCTGAAAAACGGGGTCAGAGTCATTTATCCAAATACATCTGACAAGTTCGTCTTTGCGTTTCACAGGACGATGCAATCGGACGTCTGGTGCCGGTGGAGGGAATCGAACCCACACTCTGTTGCCAGAACTGGATTTTGAGTCCAGCGCGTCTACCAATTCCGCCACACCGGCTTTGATGTGAAACGCGCGGCGGAAGGCGGCGCGTGGAGGCAGGCGCGCATTGTAGTGCAACGGCGCGGAATTGTGAAAAGGATCAGGCGGGCGATTGGGTGCGGAATGTCACGCGGCCGATCCAGTCGCGCGCGCGGCGCGCGAGACGCGCGGTTTCGCTTTCGTCATCCAGTATTGCCGGTACGCGGCGCAGCGGAATGGAGTTTTCGGAAAAGGTGTTTGCGTTGACAACGGCGTACGTTTTGCCGCCGATGCGGCTGGTCACCAGCGGCACGATGCCGCAGGTTGCGCAGACATGGAATTGCGCGGTGCGCGTCCCGAATTCGTAGTGCTTTACGCGGTCCGCATCGCGGATCGCGACGTCGAGGTGCGACTCGGGTCTGGACGCCCAAACGTTGCCGTGTTTCGTGCAGAACGAGCATGCGCATACGCGCGCGACGATTTCGGCCGGCGCCGGAAACCAGGGCAACGAGAAACGGATATTTCCGCAGTGGCATCCGCCGTGAATCAACATGCAAGCATCCTCAACCAGGCGGTGCGTAGCGTAAACCGATTGCGCAGGCGCCGCTCGACAACGCGGCGAGTACCCCGGCGAAAATATAGTGCGCGGCGGCGGGGCCCGTCCATTGCGTCAGCAATCCAACACCGATCACAGGCAACGCGTTCGCCGAATAGCAGACGAGCAAGTACGCCGCGACCAGTTCGGCGCGGCGCTCGCCCGGCGCGATTTCGTTGATGACTTGCAGACTGCTGCGATACCCCAAACCCATCGCGGCGCCGGTTATTGCCGTCGCCGCAATGAGCCACGGCATCGACTTCATCGTCTCCGCCGCGACGAGCACGCACAGACCGGACAACAGAAGAATCAGCGCTGCGACGATCGCACGTTGTCCGCGCAATGCCTGCGACGCGACGGTGACGATGGCGGCTGTCCCGAAAAATCCGGCGACGATGCATCCGGTGACGAGCGGGCTGCGTTGATGCAAATCCTGCGTGAGAATGCCGGGCGCGAGCGCCGCGTAGAAACCGCCAAGCGCGAACGCGGAGAAGGCCATCGCCGCCGGCGCGACGAATGCGAGACGAATTCCTTTCGGCACACCGATACGTGGCCGCAGCGATATTCCCTTGAATGAGCGCACTCGTTTTTCGACCGTCTCTGGTGCACGCAACAGCAGCACGATCAATATCGCCAGAAGTACTGCGTAAACGGCGTAACTGGATCGCAACGACCAGGGCATCGCGACAGCGAGTATGCCCGCGAGCAACGCGCCCGACATCAATCCGGCGAGGTTCGCGCCGCTGGCAACGACGGCGCCGCGCGCGCGGTCGTGGTGCGGTTCGAGTTCCGCGATCCACGCCGTCAGCGCGCTGGCACCCAGACCCGCCGCGAGTCCGCTCAACACGCGTGCGATCAACAGAAATACGGTACTCGTCGAGATGAAGAAAAATATGTTGGCGAGAAAGATGACGCCCAGACCGATCAATGCCGCCGGTTTGCGGCCGATCTGATCGGACAATCGTCCGAAGAACAGCAACACGGCGAGATTGCCGATGACGTAGATCGCGTAGATTTCGGTCACGACGAGTTCCGGAAAATCGAATTCGCGCCGATAGATGCCGTACAGCGGAGTAGGAATCGTGCTGATGATGTACAACGCCGCGATCGCGAATGCGGCAACCCACATCCAGTGGCGGGCGGAGCGAGTGTCGGTGGAGGACGTCATCGCGAATCCTTCGCTATCGTGCAAGTCCGCCGTCAGGTGCGGCGTATCGCGTCGCCATCGATCAATGCGTGGCATCCAGTGACAGTTGCCGTTGATCGCGAGTATACCAATGGTCGGCGAGGGGCTGGAACACGGAACATTCCGTCATGCGTCCGCGGTAAACATGGAGCGTGACGGCGATGCCGTCGCTGCTCGGATTGCGGATGGTGTGGAATTCGTGCGGAGGTATCAGGCTCCCCGCCGATCCGGGGCCCACGTTCATCGTGCCGCGCGATTCGAAGCGATAGCGGCCGTCGCGTTCGTCCATCAATTCATACGGCGTAATTTCGAGCGATCCGTACCACACGCCTTCCACGCACCACATGCCGGCGTGATCGTGAATCAACGTGCCTTGGCCGGGGCCCCACGTCATCGCGATGATGCTGTAGCCGTGATCGTCGCTGCGATAAAGTTCGCGCCGCGCGTAATGGTCACTGGCGCCTTGATAGCAGCAGTCCGGCAATTTCACTTCGGGATCGCGGATCAGTTTGCACAGTGAATTGCGCAACTCGTCGGTGATTTCCGACGGACAGTCATGACAAACAGCGCGATCGATCGCGCTGACGAGATTGTTGCAACCGGGGAATTCGATAGCGAGCATGGCGACGCCGAATCCGTGACGGACGTATCTTATAACGTCGCGAGAAAACGCGCGATGGCTTGCCCGAAACGCGGGATGTCGACGAGGAAACTGTCGTGTCCTTGCGGACTGTCCAGCGGGACGAAATCCACGTTTGCGCCCGCGGCAGTCAATCCGTCAGCCACTTCCTGCTGCTGCGACAACGGAAACAGGATATCCGTGCTGACGCCGATGACCAGCGCGCGTTCGACGTCGATTTTCTTCAATCCCGCCGCGATGCTCGGCGGGGCGGATTTATCCGCGTGTTCGGAAATGTCGAACCAGTCGCTGGCGCGCGACAGATAAAGGTATGAATTGGGATCGAAGTTGCGCACGAATTTGCGCGCATGCGCGCCGAGATACGATTCCACCGCGAACTCCGCGGCGAACGGATCTTCGTCGCGCTGATCGTGATCCAGCCGGATGCGCGCGAAACGTCCCACCCATTCCATCGACGACCGGTACGTGATCACGCCGAGCTTGCGCGCGATCGACATGCCGGCTTCGGGATAGTGATCGTCGTCGTATTCGCCTTCTTTCCAGTTCGGATCCAGACGGATGGCTTCTCGCTGCAGCGAGCGAATCGCGATGGCGAACGGCTGCGCCTGCGGCGCGGTGGAAATGCTGATGTGCGCCCGTGCGCTGTGTGCGTGCTGCGCGAGATACGCCAGCGCGCTCATGCCGCCCATCGAGTTGCCGATGAGGCACGCAAGTTTTTCGATTCCTAAATGGCGCACCAGTTCGAACGCGGAATTGGCGACGTCTTCCAGCGTCAGATCCGGAAACGTCAATTTGTATACTTTCCCCGTCGTCGGATCGATCGAGGCCGGCCCTGTTGAACCTTTGCAACTGCCGAGCGAATTGACGCAGACGACGAACCAACGCGTCGTGTCGATATATTTGGCGGCGCCGAGCATGTCTTCCCACCAGCCGGGCGTGGTGTCCTCATTCGCCGCTGCGTGCGCGCCCGGCGACAAGCCGGTGAGAATCAGAATCGCGTTGTCACGCTGGGCGTTGAGCGCGCCCCACGTTTCGTACGCGAGCTTCGCACCGACGAGCGAACCGCCGTGACGCATGGCGAACGGTGAGGACAAATCGAAGTAACGCGTGGCGTCGGCCATGCCGCATCGCTGAGCAAGAGGAGAGCGGCGATTATACTTGTTCCGTTTTCCGTCACGGCATCGGTCGCGCGCAATCATGTTCGCCAACTCACGCCGCGTCGTCAGTGCGCAGCAGAAGCCACACCCGCGATTGGGCGACATCGTGCGCCGCCATCTGGCATCGGAGTACCGGCGATCGCCCAGCGAAGCGGGCTGCGCGGCTTTCGCCGGCATCAGGAAACGCATCGGATCGCGACAATGGATGCTCGACGCCGGCTGTGGAACGGGCGCGAGCACCTGCCAGCTGGCGCGGCGATTTCCGGATCACGTCATCGTCGGCGTCGACAAATCCGCGGCGCGTCTGTCCAAAGCCTCGAAGTCCACGATTCCGGAAAACGTGATTCTGGAACGTTGCGACTGCATCGATTTCTGGCAACTCGCCGCTGCCGAGAATCTGCACTGCGAACGGCAATTCCTGCTGTATCCGAATCCGTGGCCCAAGCCCGATCAGGTGCAGCGGCGTTGGCATGCGCATCCGATTTTTCCGGCCCTGTTGTCGCTAAGCCGAAATATCGAACTGCGGACGAATTGGCACGTTTACGCCGGCGAGTTTTGCGAAGCGCTTACGATCGCGGGAGTCGATGCATCCGTTTCAACGCATGCCGTCGACAATCCGATGACGCCGTTCGAACGAAAATACGCCGCATCGAATCACACGCTCTGGCGATGCCTGACTCAGGGTACGACTTGATCGATCGTCAGCGCGACCGGATTCGTCGTGTGCACGTCCATCGGTTTCGAAACGACTTGAAGATCGCCGCTTTGTGCGATCGCGTTGCCGGATTTGGAAACGCGTGCGCCCACGATCACTTGTGGAAATTGCGACAATTTCATCGTCGGCATCATGCCCATGCCGTCGGTGAGCGTAACCGTCGTCGGCAATTTGTCCGCGGTCATGCGCTGAATCGCCAGCGGCATCGGCGGACCGTTTGCGGCTTTCGCGTACACGAACAGCACGTCGCTCGGCGCGAGTTTGTCTTTCAATTTCGGATCGATCACAACGTTGACGACGAGATGCGGACCGGACGCATCATCGGCGCTCGGAAGCGCCGCATCGTCGGCTGCCGCGTCTGCAACTTGTTCTTCGGGCGGCGGCGCTTTGCCATCGCGTGCCGCTTCGGCCTTGGCGATTTCCTGTTTCACCGATGCGATGGTTTTCGAATCCTTCGGCAGCACGCCGATCAGGCGATTCCACAATGCGATCGCCGCGTCATATTTTTTCTGCTGATATTCGCTGATGCCGAGCAGCCACAAACCGCGTTCATTGTCGGGCGACGTTTTCATCGCCGTTTCGATCAAGCGCCGCGGTTCGCCTTCGATGCGCCGCTCCGGCGTGGACAGCGCGAGAACTTCAGCGTAGGCGATGGTTACATCCGCGTCGTTCGGCGCCAGATCGATCGCGTGCTTCAGCGCATCGCGCGCTTCGTCGAAATGTTCCGTTGCTTCGTACGCGCGGCCAAGGAGCGTCCAGCCTTCGGCGTCCTGCGGATTCTGTTTGAGCTTTTCCGCAAGTTTGGCGATGGCCTGATCCATGTTCTGGCTGTGATCGGCAGGCGGTTGATCCGGGACCGTTTGCGCGGTTCCGTCGACCGCGCCCGGCTCGCCGATCATGCGGTAAAGCAAAATCGCCGCACACGGCAACAACAGCGCCACGCCGAGTGCGGCGTACATCGTGCTTCGCGAGCGTTGCGCAGGCGGTGAGTTGAGGGTGCCAAGCAGGCGGTCGCCGAGTTCGGCGCGTTTCGCCGTGTATTCCGTCTCGGTGAGAATACCGTTGTCGCGCGCGGCATTCAGCGCATCGAGCAGCCGGCGCGCGTCGTTCGCCGCATTTCCGGCGGAATTGCGTCCGCGCAGCAGCGGCGTCAACACGAAAACCAGCGCGGCGACGAGCATGATCGCCGCGACGAAAAGAAATGCCACCATCACCAGTCTTCCTCGGATGACACGACAGCCACCGGCTGCCGCGTGCGTTTGCGCAGAATGTTGACGATGACGATTGCGCCGATCAGCACGAGTACGCCGGGCGCGAACCACAACAGCCACGTGCCCGGTTTGACGGGCGGATCGTACAGCACGAAATCGTTGTAGCGCGCGACGAGATACTGCTTGATCTCCGCATCGCTTTTTCCACTTTGCATCATGTCGAAAACCTGTCGGCGCAGTTCGCCGGCCAGTTCCGCTTCGGAATCGGCAAGGTTCTGGTTCTGACAAACCAGGCAACGCAATTCACGCGTGAGATTCTGGAAACGCACTTCTTCGGCGCGATCCTTGAACGGCAGCGGATCGATGGCGAATGCGGTGTGCGCTGTGAGCCACATCGACAATGCGATGGCCAACGAAACGATGAACCGACTCATGGATTCTTCTTCGGTTCGGCGTCGAGCGCGGCCAGTTGCGGTTTCAATTCCGTCGCGACCAGTTCCGGCGTGAACATGCCGATGCGTTTGTAGCGGATGACGCCGTTCGCGTCGACGAGGAACGATTCCGGCGCCATGTAGACGCCGAAATCGATACCGGCACGGCCGTCGCGGTCGGTGATCACGGCGTCATAGGGATTGCCGAACTGTTTGAGCCAGCGTTGCGCGTCGGCGGGGTCGTCGCGCCAATCCAGTCCGATCAACGTGATGCCGAGCGGCTTCAACACGTGCGTCAAGATCGGATGCTCATACTGACACGTGGGACACCAGCTGCCGAACACGTTGAGGATGTACGGTTTGCCGAGCAGATCGGCGCGGCTCACTTTTTTATTCGCATCGTATAAAAGTGGAAGAGTGAACTCCGGCGCGTTCTTGCCGATGAGCGGCGAGGGTACTTCCGTCATCTCGTGATGCTTGTTCCACTGAATGCCGAACGCGAGCAGCGCGACAAGTGCGATGAACGCAAGCAATGGAATGAGCCGACTCGTCATGTAGCGGCCCGCGACGTGGTCGTAGCTAATGGAGTCGGCGCGGTTTCGTCCGCGCGTTCCGGCAACGTGCGGAAACGCCGATCGGTCGCCGCGACGAATCCGCCGAACATCATGCACAGCCCACCGAGCCAGATCCAGCGCACGAACGGTTTCACGTAAACGCGAACCGACCACGCACCGTTGTCGAGCGGTTCGCCGAGTGCGACGTACAAGTCGCGATACAGGCTCGGACGAATCGCAGAAATCGTCTGCGGCTGGCCGCCGCCGGAATAGGCGCGTTTTTGCGGATGCAACACGGCGATGATTTCATCGCCGTCGCGCACTTCGAGCGTGCCCTCATCCGCGACATAGTTCGGGCCCTGCGTGTGTTCGACGCCCTTGAAGCGGAAATCCAGTCCGGCGAGATTGACGGATTCGTTCGGCGCGGCGCGCAAGTCGCGTTCGACGCTCGTCGCTTCCGTGATGAGCACGCCGGTCAGAAAAATCGCGACGCCGAAATGCGCGCAGATCATCCCGAACATTTCCGGCGTGTAACGTTTGCCGCGTGGCGCATCGCGCCAGCGTTTCACGGCATACAGAACGATGCCGACGCCGACCCACAACGCGCCCGCGACGCCGGCGACGCCGCGAAGCGGCAGGTCATGCGTCAGTAATTTTGCGGTGATGGCGGCGGCGATCGCGATCACAAGTGCCGGCCGAAGCGCGCGCAATGTCGCGCGCCAATCCGCCGTGGCCCATCGGAAAAACGGACCGAGCGGCATCAAGAAAATGGCCGGCAACATCAACAGCACGAACATGAAACCGAAGTAGGGCGGGCCGACCGAAATGCGCCCCACGCCGAGCGCGTCGCCGATCAGCGGATACAGCGTGCCGAGCAACACCATCGCCGCGGCGCATGTGAACAGCAGATTGTTGATGAGCAACAACGTCTCGCGCGAGAGGAGCCGGAATGCTTTGCCGCCTGCCACTTTCGGTGCGCGCAGTGCGTAAATCAACAATGATCCACCGACGACGATTCCGAGGAAAATGAGAATGAACGTGCCGCGCTTCGGATCGCTGGCGAACGCGTGCACGCTCGTCAGTACACCGGACCGCACTAGAAACGTGCCGAGTAGAGAAAGGGAAAATGCAAAAATGGATAAAAGTAGCGTCCACGCGCGAAAGCTACCGCGCTTTTCCGTGACCGCCTGCGAATGGATCAACGCCGTGCCGACCAGCCACGGCATGAACGACGCGTTCTCGACCGGATCCCAGAACCACCATCCGCCCCAGCCGAGCACGTAATACGCCCACCAGCTTCCCAGCGAAATGCCGAGCGTCAGAAATCCCCACGCGACGTTCGTCCATGGCCGCGCCCAGCGCACCCATGCGATATCCAGTTCGCCGCCGAGCAATGCCGCGATGGCGAATGCGAACGCGACGGAAAACCCGACATAGCCCGTGTACAGCATCGGCGGATGCATGATCAAACCGGGATCTTGCAGAATCGGGTTCAGATCGTTGCCGTCGGTCAGCGCCGGCAAATGACGCAGAAACGGATTCGACGTGAGAATCGTGAACAGGAGAAATCCGAAACTGATGAAACCGAGCACGCCGAGCACACGCGCCATCAATGCATCGGGAAGTCTTCGGCTGAACGCGGCAACGGCAACCGTCCACACATTCAGGATCAATATCCACAACAGCAGCGATCCCTCGTGCGCCCCCCACACGGCGGGAAACCGGTAATACCACGGCAGCGAAAGGTTCGAATTCTGCGCGACGTAAACGACCGAAAAATCCTGCGTGACGAATGCATACGTGAGCAACGCGAACGCGAGCACGACGAATACGGCTTGTCCCGCCACCACGGGGCGTGCGAGCCCGATCAGCGCCGCGTTGCCGCGCCACGCGCCATAGGTGGGCAGCGTGAACTGCACGAACGCGAGCAGCAGCGCGAGGATGAGAGCGAATTGGCCGAGTTCGGGTGACATCGTTCAACGAGTTGGGAAACAAGGCGCTGATAATATCCGATTGGAACGCAGCGGTCGGCGATCGATCATCCGGGTTCTAGCGAGACGTTGGAACGGCATTCGCCGCTTTCGCCTTCGCGATCGCATCGGCCACTTCTTTCGGCATGTATGTCTCGTCGTGCTTGGCGAGCACTTCGGTCGCGACGAAGCGGCGGCCGTCCATTTTGCCGGTCGCGACGATGCTTTGCCCTTCGCGGAAAAGGTCGGGCAGGATGCCGGTGAATTCGACCGGCATGTCGTGGAAACGGTCGGTCACGACGAAATCGACTTTCAGCGAATCCGGCGAGCGTTGCAGCGAATGTTCGAGCACGACGCCGCCCAACCGAAAGCTCGCGTTAGCGGGCGATTTTCCGGCGTCGATTTCGCTGGGCGAAAAGAGGTACGTCATGTTCTGTTGGAGTGCGAACACCGTAAGTGCGGTGGCGATACCTACGGCGGCCACGATCAATCCGACCGCGATCAAACGACGTTTGCGGGTGGGCGTCATGATCGTTTCGCCGCTTCGCGCTTAAGCCGCGACTGCAATTCCCGCATCGCGCGCCTGCGCTGGATAAATGGAGAAAGCGCGTCGAACAACAGCACGACGAAAAAAACGAGATACGCAGGCCACACATAGGCGCCGTAGCCGCCCATACCGAAAAAATCAGACATGCGGCACCCGCACGGTCGCGAGCGTTCGCACCCACTCCTTGCCGGATTCCAGACCGATCAGCATCGCGCGCGAACGCGCGAGGACGCTGGCGAAAAAGTATACATGCGTCGCGATGGCGAGAACGAGCAGCGGCCAGAGCATGCGCGCGTCGATTTTGGACGGACCGAGCAGGCGGACCGTCGAGCCCTGATGCAATGTGTTCCACCACACCACCGAGTAATGCACGATCGGCAGATTGACGGCGCCGATGAGCGCGAGAAACGCCGCCGCGCGCGCGGCCTGCCGCGTATCTTCGATCGCGTTGTACAAACCAATCACGCCGAAATAAAGGAACAGCAGAACGAGTTCCGAGGTGAGCCGTGCATCCCACGTCCACCACGTTCCCCACATCGGTTTGCCCCACAGCGATCCGGTGACGAGCGTGATGAAGGTGAACGCGGCGCCGACGGGTGCGCTCGCCATCGCCAGCGTTTCGCTCAATTTGATGCGCCACACGAGCGCGATGAATCCGTTGATGGCCATGAAACCGTACGCGAACAGGCTCATCCATGCGCAGGGCACGTGGACATACATGATGCGGAACGATTCGCCTTGCTGATAGTCGGCGGGAGCGACGACGAGCCCACCATAAAAACCCCACGCGCCGAGCAGCAGCGCGACTGCGTACAACCACGGCAGCCAGCGGCCGGCGACGCGGTAGAAATACGGCGGCGATCCGAATTTGTGAAACCAAAGCAGCAGCGGATTCATGTCACGTCAGCGAAATCTTCAAGGCGGCGGCGGCTGCCAGCGGTGCCGCGACCAGTGCGACGACGAGCCACGCACTCAACCATAATAACGGCGCAGTGTACGCGAGCCCCATCTGCGCCGCGTCGCAGGCGCCGGCTCCGAAAATCAGCACAGGCACGATGAGCGGCAGTACGAGCAACGCGAGAAGCATACCAGAGCGCCGCATGCCGACGGTTAATGCCACGCAGACGGCGCCGATGAGACTCAACAGCGGCGTCGACAACGCCAACGACGCGAGCAACACGGACAATACGTCGGCGGGCATGTGCAGCAACTGCGCGAGCAGCGGCGCGACGGCGAGCAGCGGCAGTGCCGTCGTCAGCCAGTGCACGAAAATCTTGCACGCAAGCAGCAGCGACAATGGATGCGGTGACAACACCAGTTGTTCGAGCGATCCATCGTCGAGATCGCTGCGAAACAACGTGTCGAGCGACAACAACATCGCGAGCAGAACGGCGACGAGGATCGTGCCGGCCGCAATGCGCGCGAGCAACGCCGTCTCGGGACCCAGTGCGAGCGGAAACAGCGCCACGACAATGATCGCGAACAATAGGGGACTGAGCGCATCGCCACGTCGCCGCCAGATCAGTTTGAAATCGCGACGCAGCAAGGCGACGCAGGCGGCGGTAGTGGTTCCCGGTTTCATGCCACGCGCAGCACGAGCTTGCGCGGCGTACCGGATGTATATGCATATGCGCCGTGCGACGTAATAAGTGCCGCGCCACCGCGCCGTGCGTGATTGTCGAGAACTCGATTCACCAGCTCGATGCCGTTGCGATCGAGGTTCGCGAAGGGCTCGTCGAGCAGCCACAATCCCGCCGGAACCAGCAACAGCCGCGCGAGCGCGACGCGCTTGCGCTGCCCGGCGGAGAGTGTGCGTACCGGTTGATCCTCGTAGCCTTCCAGGCCGACGCTGGCCAGCGCAATTTTCGGCGTGATGCCGGCGCGAATTCCGCCGAGGCCGACGGCGAAGTTTAAATTTTCCAATGTGGAAAGTTCCATTTTTAGCCCCAGCAGATGTCCGAGCAGGGCGACCTGATGCGACAGGCGCGCAAGCGTCAGCGGTTCGCCGTGCAGATGCACCGTTCCCGCGGTCGGTGCGAGCAGGCCGGACAATACTTTCAGCAGCGTGGTCTTGCCCGATCCGTTGTCGCCTTCGACAAGGACGATCTCGCCCGCGCGCAAGACGAAGTCGATCGGTCCGAACACGGGTTCGGAGTTGCGCGCGTAGGCAAGCGCCGCGGCCTCGAGCAGCGGCAGCGATTCGTCGAGGACGGGATCCATGCCGCACCGATGCTACCTGTCCAGACGAATTTGGCCAAGCGCGATGGGCGGCGACATCTGAGCTAGACTAGCTGGAAATACGACGGACAACAGTATGAAAGCCAAGAAGTTATTGTCGATCGTTGCGGTCGCTGCGCTCACTATCACGGGCTCGCTCGCGAACGCGGCGGATCGACAAACGTTCATCGTGGGCCTGCAGGATGCGCCGTTGGTCGAACACGCGCGGCAGCGTGTTGAAACAACGTCTTCGAACTCGCGCGCGGGCTCGCTAGACGGAGATAAATCTGCAATACGGCGCGCGCTGCAATCGGCGGAAAGTCAGGAGTATCTGCTTCAGCTCGCGACGAAACGCGCGCAGGTTCTGACGGCCGCAAGCAACGCGATCGGCCGAACGTTGCGGCCTCGCCATATTTTCCAGACGACGAACAACGGCGTCGCCGTCGAACTCAGCGATTCTGAAGCGGCGCAGGTCGCGACGTTGCCCGGCGTCGTTACCGTGCGGCGCGAACGCGTCGAGCACGCGCTTACCGATGCGGGTCCGCAATGGATCGGCGCATCGCAATTGTGGAACGGTCAAGTCGCAGGCACTGCGGCGACGAAAGGCGAGGGCGTCGTGGTCGGCGTCATCGACACGGGGATCAATCCGACGCATCCCTCGTTCGCTGCAACCGACGGCAGCGGTTACACCAACATCAATTCGCGCGGACATTTTTACGGACTGTGCACGACGGGCGACGCGACGTGCACATCCAAACTGATCGGCATTTACGACATGACGGACGAAGGATCGAACGGCGTCGACACCGTCGGCCACGGCAGCCATGTGTCGGGCATCGTCGCGGGCAACGCGATGGCGGATGCTCTCAATGGCATGACGGTGTCGCTGTCGCGCAACGTGTCGGGCGTGGCGCCGCACGCGAATCTCATCATGTACAAAGCGTGCACGTTGAAAAACGGCACAGGCACATGCGCCGAATCCGATATCCTCGCGGCGATCGATCAAGCGGTGACCGACAACGTCGATGTGATCAACTATTCCATCGGCGGCGACGCGGCGGACGCGTATCAAATGCTTGCCGACACGTCGACGGATGTCTACGCGTTTTTCCAGGCCAGAGCCGCCGGTGTCGTCGTCGCCGCGGCGGCGGGCAACGAGGGGCCGGGCCCTGCATCGCTCGACGAACCCGGCAACGCGCCGTGGGTGATCGGCGTGGCGAATGCGAGCCACAATCGCACGTTCAGCAATTCGCTCGGCAGCTTCAGCGGCGCACCGGATGCGCCCTCAACGCTTGTCGGACAAGGATTCACGGCAGGATACGGCCCGGCGAACATCGTGTACGCCGGCAACTACGGCAATGCGCTGTGCGGCGTTGGCGACACGCAAGGCACGGCGCCCACCGGCGCGAGCAATCCGTTTGCGGCGGGAACGTTTCACGGCGAAATCGTGATCTGCGATCGCGGTATCTATGCGCGCGTCGAAAAAGGCTACAACGTCAAGGCGGCCGGCGCCGGCGGTTACATTTTGGCGAATGCACAAACCGATGGCGAATCCGTGATCAGCGACGATCATTATCTGCCCGCCGTGCATCTGGGTTACAACGAAGGCGCCGTGCTGAAGAATTGGGTGACGGTACCCGGCACGCACGACGGAACGATCTCGGGCGTCAGCGCCGTGTTGAACGATGCGAGCGGCGACATTCTCGAGTCCGACAGTTCGCGCGGTCCGTACGGATTTTCCGGCGGCATTCTGAAACCGGACATCACGGCGCCGGGATCGAATATTCTTTCGTCAAGCGGAACGACATCTGGACTCGCGTTGTTGTCCGGCACCTCGATGGCGACGCCGCATGTGGCAGGATCGGCGGCCCTCGTGATCGCCGTGCATCCGACGTGGACGCCCGCGCAAGTCGAATCGGCGCTGCTGAGCACCGCGTCCGACACGATCCGCAAAGATGCGTTCACGCCGGCGACGCCGCTGGACGAAGGTTCCGGACGCGTGCGGCCCGACCTTGCTGTGAAAGCGGGGCTGTATCTTCCGCTGAGCGCGGCGGATTTTCGCGCGCTGGATCCGTCGCACGGCGGCGATCTCGGCAAACTCAATCGCGTTGGCGTCGAAAGCGAAAATTGCCTCGGGCATTGTTCGTTCACACGCACGGTGACGGATATGTCCGGCGGCGGCACGTGGCAAGTGAGCGCGACGGCGAGCACTGCTGCGATCGTGAGCGTGTCGCCTACGCAATTCACGCTGGCGTCCGGCGCGTCGCAAACGTTGACCATCGCGGTGGACGTGAGCGCTCCCACGCTGCCGGGCACATGGAGCGGCGGGCGTATCGTTTTACACAAATCCACAGGTGGACAAACTGCCACCGACACGCAACTGCCGTTGGAAGTCTATTCATCGCCGGGCACCGCGCCGGCGTTTCAGGAAATCACGGCGAGCGGGCCGGGCGGCAGCAAGATCGTGCAGATCGGCGGACTGGTCGCGTTGCCGGAAGCGACATTCATACCGACCAATCTGATACCGGCGACGATCACCGATCTGAACATGAGTGCCGACCCGACGCCGAACGACATCTACACCACGTTGCCCGGTCAAGGTAAGCAGTTCGTGCTGTTCCCGATCGAGGAGATCACCGGAACCGATTTCGGAAATCACAGCAAGATTTTTGTCGTCGAAGTGACATCGTCGAACGCGCCCGTGACGACGCTGTATGCAGGCGTCGACAGCAACGGCGACGGCGTTCCCGAATTCGCCGAGCAGCAGTGCCAGAGTTCCGGATCGGGCAACGCGAAACTGCGCTGCGTAGTGGACCTGCGCCAGGCGACGGCGTCGAACGTATGGGCGCTGGTCGACGTTCCGCAGGGCGATCAGTCAGGCAATTATTCGGTAGAGTTGAGCAGCGGGGCACCGGCATTGACATACGTGCTCGGCCAGGATCTGACGCAAGTTCCCGATCTGAGCGTCACCGGTCCGGGACATACGGCGGCGAATGCGGCGTTTGCATTACGCGTTTCTTGGAAGGATCCCGACGACGAAGCGTCGATAACCCCGAACACACCGTATTACGGCGCCATCATGATCGACGCGACGCCGAGCGGCGGTGGCGGCATTGTCGGTTATGTTCCGCTGCGCATCGAGCGGGCCCTCGGAAATGACGACGTGAACGATGTGTTGGAGCCGTCATCATCGCGCTACCGTATCGTGGAACCGGGTGAATCGCTCACGCACCTGTTCGTCGACGTGAGCGGAACGGGATCACTCGATTTGCACACGACGCTCCTCAGCGGCGGCAACTCGAGCTTGAATTTTTACGTGGCGCGCGTTGACGAGCCTCCAACATCGGCGGCCGCGAACGTCGATGCCGCTCCGGGTGCGTCGGCGGCGCTGAAGACGTGGACGATCAACGCCGCGTCATCGGACCAGGCGCCATCGGTGAGTGTCACACCGGGCCGCTATTACATCGTCGCGGCCAACGCAGGTTCCAGCGAGGCGCAGTTCAATCTGCAAGAGGACTTGCAATTGTCCTCGGCGATTGCGCCGGCGAACGCGGGCAGCTATTACAACCCGATGCGGTCAGGCCACGGGATTTTCTTGAGTCAGGGCGGCGGGCAACAAGTCGTTTACTGGTACACGTATCTCGAAGACGGCACGCCGGTCTGGTACGGCGTACAAAACGACGCGCCGGCAGCCGGCGCGTCGGCATGGACGGGCCCGCTGTTCCGCGTCACGTGGGACGGAACGAAGGTGAACACGCGCACCGTGATCGGCGATGCGATCGTCACGCCTATCGACGCGGACAATCTCATGTTCTCCTGGCGCATGTTCGGTTTGACCGGCAGCGAACATTTCGCGCGCGCGAGCGGCACCGCGTGCGTATCGTTGAACGATGCGCAAGCCGGCTTGACCGGCCAGTGGTACGCGCCGACGCAATCGGGCTACGGCATGGATGTCGTCACGCAGCCGAGTCTGCAGTTCGATGCGTTTTATCTTTACGACGCGATCGGCGAGCCGCGCTGGCTGGGCGGCAGCGTGGGAGCGTTCACGCCGACGACGACATTGACGATGGATCAGATCAGCGGATTCTGTCCGTCGTGCGCGTATGTCAAAACCAATCCGCAACCGGCTGGAACGTTGACGACGACATTCACGAGTCCGACCGCCGGATCGTATGCGACGAACATCGCATTGCTGCCGCCGCTGTCGGGATCGTGGAACATCAATCAGCCGATGGTGCGGTTGAGCGGTTCGGCCGTCTGTTCGCCTTGATCAGGAAAATGGTGCGAGCCGCTGCTCGATGAGAACGCCGGCTCGCGCCATGTCGATTTGTTCGATGCTCGTCTTGCCGCTGGTCAACTCGCGCAGGATCGCACTTTGGATGTCGCCGCGTTCGAGCGCGACGGAATACGGTACGCGCGAGAACGTCACCATCCAGTAGCGCGGCACGAATCGCGTCGGGTGACGCGCGGCTAGCGCGCGTTCGAGCGCGCGCATCAGCAGGAAATGCGCATCGGCGACGCTGTCGCGCATCTCGACATAATTTTCCAAAGCCATCTCAGCGATCGCATCGGCGTTCGGTTTGCGGCGTTTCTCGAATTCCGCAAAAACCGATTCGATGTCGCCATCGCATTCCATCAGCTCGGCCAATTCGAACGCATCTTCGAATCCGCAATTCATGCCTTGACCGTGAAACGGCACGATGGCATGCGCCGCATCGCCGATCAGCAACGCGCGCGAGTCGAGATGCCAGCGATCCAGGTACAGCGTGCCGAGCATGCCGGTCGGATTCATCGCGAAATCGGTTTGCAGTTCGGGAATGAGCGGCAGCGCATCGGCGAAATCGCGGGCGAACAACGCTTGCGCGTCGTCGCTCGTGATGATGGTTTCGAAGCTCGGATTGCCTCGATTCGGCAGAAACAACGTGACGGTAAAACTGGACTCGGAATTCGGCAGCGCGATGCACATGTAATTGCCGCGCGGCCAGATGTGCAGCGCGTTGGGCTCCATCGCGAATTTTCGGTCGCGCGGCGGAATTTCCAGTTCCTTGTAGCCGTGATCGAGCGGTTCGAATCGCTCGCCGAGATCGATGTGCGAGTTCATCGCATCGCGCAACGCCGAGCCCGCGCCGTCGGCGCCGATGACGATGTTCGCGACGTGTGTGGTTCGCGCGTTTTCGGGTCCGAAATGCAACGTCGATGTCCGCCAATCCACCGAATGCAGCGGACGTTCGAAACGCACGCGCGCACCGGCGGCCTCCGCGGCGTCGAGCAGCGCCATGTTGAGCGCGGCGCGGCTCACCGACCAGATCACTTCGCTATCATCGCGGCCGTAGCGCAGCAATTCCGTATGGCCATCCGAATGATGGACCATGCGGCCGCGCATCATCACGGCGATTTTGCCGATGCGGTCCTGCAGTCCGGCCACCCGCAAACCATGCCAGCCGCGTTCGGCGAGCGCGAGGTTGATCGAGCGCCCGCCGATGAAACCGAACTTGCGCGGATCGGGACGGCGTTCGAATATTTCGACGGAAAAACCGCGTTGGGCCAGCAATGTCGCCAAGAGTGCGCCGACGAGTCCGGCGCCGACGATCGCGATAGTGTTTCGCGTGGTAGTGTCGCGTTTCATCGTCGAAGTATGCCGGATTCGCCGCGCACACCGCGACCGCAACTCGTGACTTCTGGCGGATGGGTGGCGAAGGCGGATGCCCGATACTTTTTCGTCGTCGAATTTTCGTTCGTCCTTCGTATATTCGTTGTCTGTCCGGGAGAGGTTATGAATCGCTTAGCAAAAGGTCTGCTGTTCGGCATCGCGTGCGCGTTGCTTGCGCCGGCGTGGGCCGCGGATTCGAAAGACGACGACAAGAAATCGTCGGCGCCGGAAGATCCCAATCTGAACCCGCAGCAGGTCGCGACAGAAAACAGCGCGACCATCGGCGGACACAAGATCGACTACAAAGCCGTGGCCGGAACGATCATTCTCACGGGCAAGGATGAAAACAAGGAAGATCCGACAGCGAGCATCTTTTACGCCGCGTATTTCAAGCATGACGAAAGCGGCAAACGGCCGATCACGTTTTTCTATAACGGCGGACCGGGTTCGTCGACGGTGTGGTTGCACATGGGCGCGTTCGGTCCGAAGCGCGTGATCACGGCGGACGATCAGCACACGCCTGCGGCGCCCTATCGCCTCGCGAACAACGAATACAGCTTGCTCGACGCGACCGATCTTGTCTTCATCGACGCACCGGGCACGGGATTTTCACGCTTGCTCGCCGTGGAAAAAGACAAGGACAAGAAAGACAAGAAAATGCAGGATCGCCGCAAGGAATTTTATGGCGTCGATCAGGACGGCGAAGCGTTCGCGCAATTCATCACCAAGTTCCTGTCGCAATACGGGCGCTGGAATTCGCCGAAATACCTGTTCGGCGAAAGTTATGGAACCACGCGTTCCGCCGTGCTCGCAAACAAACTGGAAACGGAACAAAGCGTGGATCTGAATGGCATCATTCTGCTGTCGCAGATTTTGTGCTTCAGCAACGACATCGACGCGCCACAATTCAATCCGGGCGTCGATCAGGCCTATGCGCTCGCATTGCCGACGTATGCCGCGACCGCGTGGTATCACCATCGCGTTCCGAATTCTCCGAAAGAACTCAAGCCGTTTCTTGCCGAAGTCGAACAGTACGCGATGAACGACTATCTCGTCGCACTCGCGGCGGGCACGACGCTCGACGCGACGCGCAAACGCGCGGTCGCGGAAAAATTGCATGAGTTCACGGGATTGCCGGTCGACTACATCGAGAAGGCGAACCTGCGTGTCTACGGCGGCGAATTCGAGAAAACGCTGCAGGACGAAAACGGCATGACGACCGGACGTCTCGACACGCGCTTCTCCGGACCGAGCCCCGATCCGCTCGACAAGGAAGCCCAATACGATCCGCAATCCGCGGCGATCAGTTCCGCCTACGTTTCCGCCTACAACGACTACGCGCGCAAGGAATTGAAGTTCGGCGACAACACCACGTTCCACGTATTCGGCGACGTCAATCCGTGGAATTGGGACCACAAGGCGCCTGGCGGACAGTCGGGTTTTCCGATTTCAACGAACGTGATGCCGGATCTCGCCACCGCGATGATCTACAACCCGAACCTGCACGTGATGCTGACGGGCGGCTACTACGACTTGGCTACGCCGTATTTTGCGGCCGTATTCGAGATGCGCCATCTGCCGATGCCGGCCAAATTGCAGGCCAACATCGAATACGATTTCTACGAATCGGGCCACATGGTGTACGCGCACGATGAATCGCTGAAGCGAATCCACGACGATGTCGCCGCGTTCATCGGCAAGACCGACAATCTGAAATAACCGGTCGCGCTGACGCCGCGTCCGCGCGGCGTCAGTGCATGATGCGTTTCAGCCGGCCGTCGAGTTCGTCCGGTTCGAAACCGAGACCGAGCGTGATCTTCTCCAGGAATCGACGCTCGCCAGGCCGGATCATCGCGTCGGCGGCGGCGAGTCGAAGCAGTGCCTCGTATACTTTGACGACTTCGGCCGAGCCGCGCCGGTACTGGCTCAGCAGAGTAAGGATTTCCCTGTCGAGATCGAACTCGCGCTTGCATCCGATCGTGAACGCGCCGCTGGCGATCTGGCGCGCACGCGTCGAGAGTTTCAACTCATCCATCAGCATGTTGGTGAAGTTCGCTTCTTCGGTGGAGACGACGCCATCCGCCCGCGCCATCGCGCCGAGCAAAGAGAACATGCAATGAACAAGCGCTTCGTGTTTTTCGTCGAGCTTGCCGCCGAACAGGCCGCCGAGCGTGTCGCGGACATCGCTGAAGATGCTGCGTGTCGATTTCCCGTCAGCCGCCATCGATCTCTCCCCAAGCCGTGCGGTTACGCTCAACGCATCATAAGCGCCCGATCGTGCAGCCGTCCAGGCGGCGCATCGCGCGCCGCCTGTTTATGCGTTATCGCGGTTACTGCCGGTTCTGCGTGGCGTTCCAGCGCTCGAATTGGCCGCGGGAAATCTTGTCCGCATGATGCGCGAGATAATCGAAGTCGTTGAACAGCGGAATATACGCGGATGCTTCGTCGCGGCTTATCGAACCGTCGTGATTCGCGTCGAGTTGCTCGAAGGGCGGCGCCGGGCCGTAACTCGCCGGCGCGGGTTGGCCGGAGTTTACGATCACCGTGTTGCCGTTGCTGTCCGTCATGCGCGTTGAGCTATTTTGCGCCGATGCCGTCGCGGCAACGGCGAAGATGCCTACCGTGAGAGAGACAAACATCCGATTGGTTTTCATACATCCTCCATGAGTTGCCCGGGAAACGATGCGCCGCTTTCAACGGACGGCGCGTAACCTGAAAGTATCTTCTATGCTTGAAGCGAAACGAATCCGCATGTCCAGACCTGAGCCGTCCCGCGAAGTTCGAGCAGCGTACGCCATATCCGTGCAGCAGGCGCGCAACCTGCAGTTGGCCGTTCAGGGTCTGTTGAATCCGCCGCGGGCACGCGCTACGCGTGGACGCGTGCTGGCCGCGATCCGGCGCATGCGTCTGCTGCAGATCGACACGATCAACGTCGTCGCGCGCAGCCCGTATTTCGTGCTTTTTTCGCGCGTCGGCAATTACGATTCGCGGTGGCTGGATGATTTGCTCAAACGCGGCAGCATCTTCGAATGCTGGGCGCATGAAGCGTGCTTTGCGCCGGCGGAAGATTTGGCCCTGCACCGCAGCGACTATTCGATCCGCGCTCATCATTGGGCCTACAAGCGCGCTCAGCGCATGCACCGCGAACATCGTGCCGGCATGGACAAATTGCTGGCGCACATCCGCGAACACGGCGAAGTGAAAACATCCGATTTCGACGCGCAACGACAAGGCGGCAACGGGTGGTGGGGCTGGAAAGACGAAAAAAGCTGGCTGGAAGCATTGTTCGCGCTGGGCGAAGTGATGATTTCGCGGCGCGAAAATTTTCAGCGCGTGTACGATTTGCCCGAACGTGTACTGGCGCGGATTCGCGTCAACGCGCAGACAGGCGATCCGAAGCGGGAATTCCTCGTCGGCGCGGTGCGCGCGTTGGGCATCGCTCAAGCGCGTTGGATTTCGGATTATTTTCGAACGCCGAAAAAGCACAAGGACGCCGATTTGCAAACGTTCGTCGATGCGGGCGAATTGATCCGCGTCGATGTGCGCGGCTGGGAATTGCCCGCTTACGTGCATCGCGATCATCATGCCTTGTTGAAGCGCGCGCAAAAGTCGCGGCTGCGCGCAACGTACACGACACTGTTGTCGCCATTCGATCCCATCGTGTGGGATCGCGCGCGAGCGCGTGGCCTGTTCGGATTCGATTACACGCTCGAATGCTATACGCCGGCGCCTAAACGCAGGTACGGATATTTCGTGCTACCGATACTTCGCCGTGGGGAGTTGATCGGCCGGCTCGATGCCAAAGCCCATCGGGCGATCGGATTGTTCGAAGTCAGGGCGATTTATTTGGAAGACGGCGTCGAAGCAAACGCAGAGGTCGTCGCCGATATCGCAGCTGCAATTGCCGCGTGCGCGGAGTGGCATGCAGCGTCCAGCATCACGATACGAAAAAGCTACCCGCCCAAGCTGGCGCGTGAGTTGCGCAAGCAGTTTCGCGCTGCGCGTTCGCGTTGATTTTTCTTCAGCCCATAAAAGTGAAAGCCCCGCAGAGTGCGGGGCTTTCGATTCAGATTAAGATCGAAGATCAATGTTCCGATCCGCCGCTGCGTTGTTTATCCTGCTGGTTCGATTGATTGCCTGAGCGGCCCGACTGATCTTGTTTCTGCTGATCGGCCTGTTTGCTGCCGCCGCC
>DATAVJ010000009.1:0-8404 GCA_036267795.1 Rudaea sp. | reverse complement strand
TGATCACCAAGGACAACGCGGTGGTGCGCGTGGACGGCGTCGTGTTCTATCAGGTGCTCGATGCCGCGAAGGCCGCGTACGAAGTATCCAATCTGCAGCAGGCGATCCTGAATCTCGTGATGACCAACATCCGTACGGTGTTGGGTTCGATGGATCTCGATGAATCGCTGTCGAAACGCGACGACATCAATGCGCGACTTCTGCGCGTGGTGGATGAAGCGACGCATCCGTGGGGCCTGAAGTGCAATCGCATCGAGATCAAGGATATTCAGCCGCCGCGCGATCTGATCGATTCGATGGCGCGTCAGATGAAAGCCGAGCGCGAAAAGCGCGCGAACATTCTGGAAGCGGAAGGTTTTCGGCAGGCGGCAATATTGAAGGCCGAGGGCGAAAAACAGTCGGCGATTCTTTCGGCCGAAGGCAAACGCGAAGCGGCGTTCCGTGAAGCCGAAGCGCGCGAACGCGCCGCGCAGGCCGAAGCGAAAGCAACCGAAATGGTGTCGGCAGCGATTCGCGCCGGCGACATCAACGCGATCAATTATTTCGTCGCGACGAAATATGTCGACGCGTTGAAGGCCATGGTGGGCGCGCCCAATCAAAAGATCATGCTGCTGCCGATGGAAGCGACGGGCATTCTCGGTTCGTTGGCCGGCATCGCGGAACTGGCGAAGAGCAGTCTGGCGGACCAGCAGGCGCAAACCGCGCTCGCGCGGCCGCCGGCACCGCCGCCGGCGCAACGATCGTTCACGCCCGCGCCGCCAACCCCGTAACTTTGTGGAAATGTGGATATGTTGACGAATCTCGCAATGCATTACGGCTGGTGGCTTCTTGCGCTGTTGCTGATCGGCGCGGAAATTCTCGCGCCCGGATTTTTCATGTTGTGGATCGGCGTCGCCGCCGCGGTGATGGGCGTCGTCTTGCTCGTGCTGCCGGATTTGTCGTTTCCGATGCAGGTGGTTGTGTTCGTCGTGCTGTCGTTGGCGAGTTGTTTTCTGTATTGGAAATTCATCCGCCACGCACGCGATGCGCGCACGGATCAACCGTTGTTGAATCGGCGCGCCGAGCAATACGTCGGGCGCCGCTACGTTCTCGATAGCGCTATCGTCAACGGCCACGGCAAAGCGCGCGTGGGCGATTCGCTGTGGCTCGTCGAAGGCCCGGAGTTGCCTGCGGGATCGCCGATCGAAGTCGTGTCCGTGGACGGCACGACGCTGAAAGTGCGCGCGGCACTTTAGCCGATCGTTAGGCGATATGTTCGCTCATCTCAGCGTACTCATTTCCGTCATTCTGGGTTTGGCGCTGGCGCACCTGCTGCGCGGCCTGAGCAAACTGATCCAGCATCGCGCAACGATAAAGATTTGCTGGGTGCACGTCGTGTGGACGATCAATCTCATCGCCTACGTCCTCGCCGTCTGGTGGGGCATGACCAACTGGAACAAGTTGCAGACGTGGACGACCGAGCTATTTTTCTTCTTGTCGTTCTATTCCATCGTCATTTTCATGCTGACGTCGCAGTTCTTTCCCGCCGAGTTTCCGGCGGACATGGATTTCCCTAAATACTACTACTCGAATACGCGATGGATTTTCGGGATGCTGATTGTCGCGCTGCTCATCGACGTGCCGGAGACGGTGTGGAAGCAAGTGATGCATTTGCGCGACGTGCCGGCGCAGTACGTTTATTTCCTGCCGGGACTGCTTGCGATCGCGGTCATTTCGGCACTGTCGAAAAATCGCCGCGTGCACGAAGTGCTGAGTGTCGTCTGGCTTGCGATGCACGCGGGATATTTCACGTTCACCGCAATCGAAAAGGTAGTTGCGGGCTAACGCTGCGACAGCAACGCAGCGAATGCGCCGAATTCGTGTTCGTCGAGATCCGATACGATGATCGCGCGCTGATCGCCCATCGCGAGCGTGTGCAACGTGTAGCCGCGATCCTCGACCGATTCGTTTTTCGTCGCGACATCGGCGGGTACCACGAACACATCGATAAGATGCTGCCCGTGCCGATAGATGAGCGCAGGCACACGGCGGTCACCGAGATAATCGATGCGGCCGCCGACCAGCGCGAATCCCTGATCGGCGAAATCGCGCACCGGCGGTGCTTGCGACACCCTGCCTTCGAACCACGGCTTGACGGTGTGGCGATCGGTTGAGACGACATCGACGGGCGACGTCGCCGCCAACGCGCGCCAATGGCTGGCGAAGGCATCGCGAACGGTTTGATTGTCAGCGGCGGTCGCACGATCGCGGCCGATCGAAACGAATAACCCGCCCGCCGCGAACGCGACGACCAGTGACGCCGCCATCGCGAGCCATCGTCCGCGCGTGATTCGCACCGTCGCGTGCGATTCCCTGGACAATCGTTCGCGCAAATCGTCCGGCGCGGTGTAGCGCAACGCCGTATCGCGCAAGGCGAGGCGCACCTCGTCGAGCTTTGTCAGGGCTTCGCGGCAATCCGCGCACGTGTCCAGATGTTTTTCGAGCTCGCGCGCCGTGTCGCGGTCGAGTTCGTTGTCGAGATACGCCTCGAGCGAGGCGGCGGCGGTTTTACAATCCATGCGGTTTCTCCTGCGCGCCGTCGCCGGCATCGGCGAGCGCGCGCTGCAACATCGCGCGGCCGCGCGACAAACGCGACATCACGGTGCCGATCGGCACATCGAGCACATCGGCGATTTCGCGATACGAAAGATCTTCCAGTTCGCGCAGTACCAGCGCTTCGCGGAACTCTGCCGGCAATGCGCGCAGGTGATCGGCGATCAGCGATTTGCATTGATCGGCGTGCACACCGCTTTCCGCGTCGCGCGGAGCCGATGGCTCCAGCGTCGCCTCGACACTTCGCAAATGCGTTTCGCGCTTTCGCGTCGCCAGATTCGTGAGACAACAATTGCGCACGATCGCCAGCCACCACGAGCGCGCGTTGCCGCCCGCGTACGTGTGCGCCGCGCGCGCGGCACGTACGTAGGCGTCGTGCACGGCGTCGGCGGCATCCTGTTCGTTGCCGAGCAGCCAGCGGCTGAGGTTGTACGCGGCGTCCAGATGCTGTTGCACCAGGTCGCCGATCCAGGAATTCGCCGTCGCCGTCATTCGTTACTTCGTCGATGCCGTCGCCGCCGCGCCGGGAGCGGCGCGCACGTGCACGGTGCCTGTCATGAAGGGATGCAGCGTGCAAAAGTAGCTGAAATCGCCCGCGTTGACGAACGTCTGCTCGAACTTGTCGTCCGTGTCCATCGCCTTCGACACGAAACTCTTGTCGACGGTGCTGATAGTGTGCGGTATTTCATCCTTGTTGATCCACACGATTTTCGTTCCGGGCGCTACAGTAATGTCCTTCGGCGAAAACGCGAATTTTTCGATGGCGACGGTGACGACATCCGTTGCATTCGCGGTGGTGGCGGCTAACGACATCAGGAAAGGTACGAAGAATCGCATCATGAGTCTCTCGGTTAGGCGTGATCGATGGGAGTGTCGACGGTGGCGAGCATGTGTTTGCCGGGAACGACGGTGACCTGACGCGTTCCGAGCTTCTTGCCCAGTTCGCCGGCCGGCACTTTTACCGGTCCCGGTTCGCCGATGCCTTCCTGTCCCGGCGTCGGCAGCGGGTACGCCAATGACATCGCGGTATGCAACGCGACGTTGCCCTCGACTTTCTGCAAGACCTGATGGACATGTCCATTCAATACGGTGACGGAACCGTACGGCCGCAGCAGTGCGAGCGCTTGATCGGCGTCGGCCGTGCCCCAACCCCACGGCGCGTAGATCGTCCACATCGGAATGTGCGCCATCACAACGACCGGCGTCGATTTCGAAACGCCGGCGAGATCCTGTTTCAGCCACGCGAGTTGTTCGTCGCCGATCGACGTCATCGTTCCCATCTTGAAATTCAACACGTTCGACAACCCGATGAAGTGCACGCCGCCCTGGTTGAAGCTGTACCAGCCGCGGTTCTTGCCGTCGTGGTCGAAGAATTTGAGGTAGCCGGTCAAGCCATCGTCGATCGCATCGTGTTCGCCGGGAACGGCGTGCACGCGGTCGATATGAAATTCCTGCAGCAGCTCTTTCGCCTGTCCGAATTCCTCGGGTTTGGACAAATGACTCACGTCGCCCGTGTGCACGATCAGCGCGGGCGCGCGTTGCAATCCGTTGATGTCGGCGATGGCGCTGCGCAGGCTCGCGGCGACATCAGGATTGGCTTCTTTATGGAATCCGATATGCGTATCGCTGATCTGCGCGAAGGTGAACGCGTTCTTCGGTATCGTCATCGCGCCCTCGCGCGTGGTGCCGAGCGCGCGCGGGACGCCGCCCACCACGTTCCAGATCACGGCTGCCCCCGCCCATCCGGCGATGCAGCCCAGGGCTTTGCGGCGTTCGGCGTTTTCGGGACGCATAATGGTCTGGTCGAGATCGGCTTTCATCGCGGTCATGGCGCGCTCCTGCTGGCTGGGATACGTACAAGATCAACGAGGGCGCCGTTTTATTCCCGCCCGCGGGCTCATGCGATAATGCGCGCCCGTTTTTCGGCAACTGCCATGACTCAGCAAACGATCCTCAACACAACGCACCGCGCGCTCGGCGCGAAGATGGTGGACTTCGGCGGCTGGGACATGCCGCTCAACTACGGATCGCAGATCGAGGAGCACCACGCGGTGCGCAAGCACGCGGGCATGTTCGACGTATCGCACATGACGGTAGTCGATCTGCATGGCGACCGCACACGCGAATTCCTGCGCCATTTGCTGGCCAACAACGTCGACAAGCTGAAGGTGTCCGGCAAGGCGCTGTATTCGGCGATGCTGAACGAGCAGGGCGGCGTGATCGACGACCTGATCGTCTATTTCCTGCGCGAGGATTTTTTCCGCGTCGTCGTGAACGCATCGACGCGCGAAAAAGATCTGGCGTGGATTCAGAAACAAGCCACGCCGTTCGGCGTGAACGTGACCGAACGCGGCGATCTGTCGATGATCGCCGTGCAAGGCCCAGAGGCGCGCGCGAAAGTGCAGTCGATCCTCACCGACGCCACGCGCGAGAAAGCCGCGAAGATCGGCAAATTCGTCGCCGTGGAAGGCGACGATCTGTTTATCGCCCGTACCGGTTACACCGGCGAAGACGGCTACGAAATCATCGTCCCGTCATCGCATGCGGTCGAACTTTGGAAACGCCTCGCCGTCGCGGGCGTGAAACCGGCCGGGCTCGGCGCGCGCGACACCTTGCGTCTGGAAGCCGGCATGAATCTGTACGGCCAGGACATGGACGAATCGATCACGCCGTGGGAAGCCGGTCTCGCATGGACGGTGTCGCTCGACACCGGCCGCGCCTTCATCGGCCGCGCCATGCTGGAGAAACAGCAGTCCGACGGCGTGACGCGCGAGATGGTCGGTCTGGTCATGGACGAGAAAGGTGTCCTGCGCCATGGCCAGCGCGTCGTGACGCCCAAAGGCGACGGCGAAATCCTGTCCGGCACGTTTTCGCCCACGCTCGGCAAAGCCGTGGCGTTCGCCCGCGTGCCCGCTGGCGCGGAGCAGGCGCAGGTCGACATCCGCGGCAAGCTGGCCGGCGTGCGGATCGTGAAATATCCTTTCGTTCGCGATGGCAAGCCGCGCGACGGAATGTGACTTTGCAGGCGTCGTGCTCAGTGTAGAATTATGTCGCGTCCCGTCCGTCCGATCGAAACAAGGAAGCAGCCATGAATGAAATTCCCGGCGATCTGAAATTCATGAAGTCCCACGAGTGGGCGCGAGTCGAAGACAACGGCTCCGTCACGGTGGGCATTTCGGATCACGCACAAGGATTGCTCGGCGATCTCGTCTATGTCGAGCTGCCCAGCGTCGGCGACGAAGTGCAGGCGGGCAACGCGTCCGCCGTGGTTGAATCGGTAAAGGCTGCGTCTGACGTTTACTCGCCGGTGTCGGGAAAAGTGACCGCCGTGAACAGCGCGCTGGCCGACAAACCCGAGACGATCAACGAAGACGCCTACGGCGAAGGCTGGATTTTCGTCGTCAAGCCGACCAATCTCGCCGAAGAGCAGGAAGAGTTGCTCGATCCGGATGCATATTCGGAGTTGATCGAAAGCGAAGAGCACTGAGTCGGCGAACATCCGCATAACCATTTTCTTCACGGCCCCGCGCGACGCCAGCGACACGCGGCGTCGCTTCATCTCCCGAGATCGACATGCCGTTCATTCCGCACTCCGAATCCGATGTCCGCGAAATGCTGAAAACCATCGGCGTGTCGCGGATCGAGGATTTGTTCGATGAAATTCCGGCGTCGCTGAAGATCGAACAGCTCAAGCAGGTGCCGACCGGCTTGAGCGAAATGGACGTGACGCGGTTGATGAAAGAGCGCGCCGCACAGGACGGCACGCCCCTGAATTTCTGCGGCGCGGGTGCATACGAACATCACATTCCGGCTGCGGTATGGGCAATCGTGTCGCGCGGCGAATTTTATTCGGCGTACACGCCCTATCAGGCAGAAGCGAGCCAGGGCACGCTGCAACTCATCTACGAATATCAGACGATGATGACGCGGCTCACGGGCATGGACGTGAGCAACGCGTCGCTCTACGACGGCGCGACCTCGCTCGCCGAAGCCGTGCTGATGGCCGAGCGCTGCGTGAAGAAAGGTCCGCGCAAAGTGCTGGTGCCGAAGTCGGTTCATCCGGCCTATCGCAAAACGCTGCACACCATCGTCACGCTGCAGGATATCGAAATCGTCGAATTCGATTTCTGCCATGAAGGCGATACCGGCGGCGGCGTTTCACTCGCCTGGCTGGAGAAGCAGGATTTCGGAGTGTTCACGGCGCTGGTGATTCCGCAAACGAATTTCTTCGGCGTGCTCGAAGACGTGGACGCACTCACCGACTGGGCGCATGAAAAAGGCGCGCTCGCGATCGGCATCGTCAATCCGCTGGCGTTGTCGGTGTTGAAACCACCCGGCCGATGGGGCAGCGGCAAATCCAAATCGCACGGCGCGGACATCGTGTGCGGCGACGGCCAGCCGTTCGGCGTGCCGCTGTCGTCGGGCGGGCCGTACTTCGGCATCCTCGCGTGCAAACAGGAATACGTGCGGCAGATGCCGGGACGCATCGTCGGACGCACCACCGACATCGACGGCAAACAGGGGTTTGCCCTCACGCTGCAGGCGCGCGAACAACACATCCGCCGCGCGAAGGCGACATCGAACATTTGCACCAACCAAGGTTTGCTCGTCACCGCCGCGACGATCGCCATGGCGATGCTCGGACCGAATGGCGTCGAACGCGCCGCGAAAGCGAGCATGAACAACACGCGCAAACTGCGCGATCTGTTATGCGCGATTCCCGGTGTGGAACAATTTTTTGCGCGTCCGTTTTTTCACGAGGTGGCGATTCGACTTCCGCGATCCGCGCACGACGTCGTCGAACGTCTCGCGAAGGAAAAAATCGTCGCGGGTTTTGCGCTCGGCGAAGAATATTCCGAACTCGAAAACGCACTTCTCGTGTGTGCGACGGAAACGAAAAGCGATGCGGATTTGCATCGCTTCGCGACCGCTCTTGCCGACGCATTGAAGTAATTTCGCTCGCGACCGAGCAACGCCGCCGCCAAAAATTTTTGCGCAATTTCGCGCATTTCATGCACGCGACGCACGAAATTCGACGCTTTCGCGAAAATATTTTTCGTCCGTCGATTCGACCTTTTGGCAGCCGCTTTTAAAGAGCGCGATGTTTTCGCGGCGATGAAAATCGTTCGCGTCGCCTGTCAATGCCGCAAAGTATAGATTTAAAGAATGCGCATCGTGCGTTGCGCGCGCCGCCAAGCGCGATATGGCTGCAAGCCGCATGGTTGCTTGCGTTGCGTGATTCTCGGCGAAGGCTCGGCTCGGTCGGCGCCGCTAATCGTCGTTTTTGCTTATAGAAGTATATACGTCTGTTTGCAGAAATTACCGAATGCCGATCGCCGTCGTATGGCAGGATTTCGGCACGCCGCGCGGCCGCCGCACAGCGGTCGCGCGCGCGCTCCGGTACGCACAAACATGTTGACACGAAAAAAAATCGGGAATTAAATTTTGTCCCAGCGTAACAGGCGCGTAACGGAATCCATGGCGGCAGCGAAGTTCGTTCAACCATATATCGAGCACGGCGAAAAGGCCGAGGCCGTAAAAAAAGTGACGGTATCGATACCGCTTCACGTACTCCGACTTCTCTCCGACGAACGTACACGTCGGCAAGTAAACAATCTCAGGCATGCGACAAACAGCGACTTGCTGTGCGAAGCATTCCTCCACGCTTTTACTGGGCAACAACTACCAACAGACGAGGAGCTAAGACGCGATATGGCCATGAAGAAAGCTGCAAAGAAACCTGCAAAGAAAGCTGCGAAGAAAACAGCGAAAGCCAAAGCCACCAAGAAGTCAGCACGCAAGACAGCGAAGA
>DATAVJ010000008.1:0-49985 GCA_036267795.1 Rudaea sp. | reverse complement strand
ACCAGCGCGAGTATTGCGCGCCGGTGTGCTTGACGGTGCAGCTCCTCTTTAGGCGTTCTGTTTTTAAAAGGTGTTTCTTGGTTACTTCTTTGCACCAGCAAAGAAGTGACTCGCTCGCCCGCGAGCGAAAGCTCTAAAAAGCAAACCCCAACACGCTACAATATCGTGATGCGAAAACCCCCCATCATCCACTCAACGCGCACCGCAAAAGGCAGCCATTTCCTGAGCGTAGAACTCCTCGATCTCGAGTTCTCGAACGGCCAGAAACGCACCTATGAACGTCTGAAAGGCGCAGGCCTCGGCGCAGTAATCATCGTCCCGATGCGCGATGACGACACCGTCCTGCTCGTGCGCGAATACGGCGCAGGCATCGAACGCTACGAACTCGGTTTGCCGAAGGGCCGTCTGGATCGCGACGAAACGGTGGAGCAAGGCGCTAATCGCGAATTGAAGGAAGAAATCGGATTCGGTGCACACGATTTGCACATCCTCGCGACGCTGTCGCTGTCGCCCATGTACATGACGAGCATGACGCACGTCGTGATCGCGCGCGATCTATATCCGGAACGTCTGGAAGGCGACGAGCCGGAACAACTCGAAGTGGTTGAATGGAAGTTGTCGCAATTGCACACGCTGCTCGAACAACCCGATGTCACCGAAGGCCGCTCGATCGCCGCGCTGTTCATCGCGCGTGAATACCTCGCCGGCCGCTTCAAGCCGCAGCCATGAGCGATTCGACATCCGATCTCGCCGCGCTCGCGCGCGGCTGTTGCGGAATCGCCCGCACGGCCGGCGCCGCGATCATGCACGTGTATGCGAGCGAGTTTTCCGTCGAACGCAAGGACGACAACTCGCCCTTGACGCAAGCCGATCTCGCCGCGCATAGCGCCATCGTCGGCGGCTTGCACATTCTCACGCCGCAGATTCCGGTGCTGTCGGAAGAATCGGCGGAACAAGTTGCGTGGAATGTCCGGCGGCAATGGGTACGCTATTGGCTGGTCGATCCGCTCGACGGCACGCGCGAATTCGTCAAGCGCAACGGCGAGTTCACGGTGAACATCGCGTTGATCGAAGATCATCGGCCGGCGCTCGGTGTCGTTTTTGCGCCGGTGACGAACGAAATGTATTGGGCGTGGCGAGGCGGCGGTGCGTGGCTGGACGATGGCGCCGAGCGTCGCACGGTCGAATTACGGTCGCACAAACGCCGCGATCCGCTGATCGTTGCCGGAAGCCGTTCGCATGCCGATGTGCGATTGCTGGCGGCGCTGGAAAAGCTCGGTGCGCACGAACTCAAGGCGCTGGGCTCGTCCCTTAAATTTTGCCGTACGGCAAGTGGAGAAGTGGATTTGTATATTCGCTATGGCTTGACCAGCGAATGGGACACGGCCGCCGGGCAGTGCGTGCTCGAACAAGCAGGCGGCCGCGTGCTGAAAATGGACGGCGAACCGTTGCGCTACAACACGAAGGAATCGCTGCTCAATCCGGATTTTCTCGCGTGCGGCGATCCGAGCGTCGACTGGCCTGCGCTGATTTCGCCATCCGCCCATGGCTGAGCGCTCGATCGACGATCTCTTGCGCATCATGGCGGCGTTGCGCGATCCGCAGCACGGTTGCCCCTGGGACGTGAAGCAAACCTTCGAGACGATCGCGCCGTACACCATCGAAGAAGCGTACGAAGTGGCCGACGCGGTCGATCGGCATGCGCTGAACGATTTGCGCGGCGAACTCGGCGATCTTTTGCTGCAAGTCGTATTTCATGCGCGTATGGCCGAAGAGCAGGGCGCGTTCGATTTCGCCGACGTGGTGAAATCGATTTGCGACAAGATGATTCGTCGTCATCCACACGTCTTCGCGGATGAATCCGGACACGTCGGGCATCTCGAAAACGTCGAATCGCAAACGGTCGCGTGGGAAGAACACAAGCGGCGTGAGCGCGCCGACGGCGGCGATCCGGATTCGAGTTTGCTTGCCGGCATCCCGCGCGGATTGCCGGAATGGCAGCGCGCGCTGAAGTTGCAGAAACGTGCGGCGAGCATCGGTTTCGACTGGAGCGATCCGCTGCCCGTCCTCGACAAACTGCGTGAGGAAATCGACGAAGTTCGCGCGGAACTTGCTACCGGCGCGGATCCGGCGCGCGTGGCGGACGAAGTGGGCGACGTGCTGTTCGTCGCCGTGAATCTGGCGCGGTTGACGAACGTCGATTATTCCACGGCGTTGCGGCAGGCGAACGCGAAGTTCGAACGGCGTTTCCGCCGCATGGAAACGCTGGCGGCCGACGAAAAAACGTCGCTTGAGGGCAAGACGCTGGCCGAGCAGGACGCGTATTGGGACCGCGCCAAAGCCGACGACAAAGCGGGTCGGCTTAAACCCTGAAGCGCGGCGGCGCATCTGAGCCCGCATTCATCGAGCAAATTACTCATGCGGAGGTTCATCATGCGATTCCTGATTTTTTCGACGTTGATGCTCGTCGGTGCCGGCGCTTTCGCCAACGAATGCGCTTATCAAGAACCGCGCAATCTGGATATCGATGCCGCCGGTTTGCATACGCTGGAAGCGAAACTCGGCTCGAGCGATCTGCGTGCCGAAGGCGTGGCCGGACTGAACAAGATCGAAGTGCGCGCCCGTGCATGCGCCTCAGAGCAAGGCAGGCTGGCGGCGCTGACGCTGGATCAAACGCGCGTCGGCGACACCGTCACACTGTCCACGCACCAAGCCGACCAGCAAAACTTCAGCGCCTTCGGCTCGAACTACGCGTACATCGATCTCGACGTGCGCATGCCGCAATCGCTCGCATTGCGTGTGCGCAGTAATTCTGGCGACAGCGATCTGAAGAATCTGTCGTCGCTGGATTTTTCGTCGCATTCGGGCGATCTCATCGTTGATCGCGTCGACGGTGCGGTCGTCGTGGATGTGCATTCCGGCGACGTGAAAGCCGACGGCATCGGTAGCCTCGACGTGCAGCATTCCGGTTCCGGCGATATCCAGGCCGAGAACGTGAAAGGCGATGTGCATGTCGGCCGTGTCGGTTCCGGCGATCTGACGTTCACCGGCGTCGGCAAGGGCGTGCATGTCGAATCGGTCGGTTCGGGCGACATCATCGTGCGCAACGCGGGTGGCACGGTATTGGTGGATTCCATCGGGTCCGGCGATGTGAATGCGTCGGATGTCGGCGGGGATCTGATCGTGAAATCCGCCGGCAGCGGCGACGTTCATCACAGTGGCGTGAAAGGCAAAATCAGCGTTCCGAAAAATGACGACGACAATGACGACAGCGATTGATCGCCGATAAAAAAAGCGGCGAGCTGGGGTGACCTCGCCGCTTCGAATGGGTCCCGACTCGCAGCGAGACACCAGGACGGGCGCCGTCGAGTCATCCGCGGCGCCGCATTCGTGTCCGAGAGAACGCGCGACGCAATCGCCGGTTGACTTGCGCCACTGCCGATGGAAGCAGAGAATCGCCGCATGGCGAGCACCCACGCGAGCTTCCGCGATTTCTACGCGTTCTATCTGGCCGAGCACACGAACCGAACGTGCCGGCGGCTGCACGTCGTCGGCTCGACACTCGTCATCGTCACGTTGCTCGCGGCCGTCTTCACGCAGCACTGGAAGTGGCTGTGGCTGATGCCGCTGATCGGTTACGGCTTCGCCTGGGTCGGACATTTTTTCTTCGAGAAAAACAGACCCGCCACGTTCACGCATCCGCTGTACAGTCTCGCCGGCGACTGGGTGATGTGGTGGCAAGTCGTCAGCGGCCGGCTGAAGTTTTAGAAGCGCTTCTTCGCAAACTCAACAAGGATCAACGATGGTCTGGGTCGATCTCGTCACGCTGCTCGCGCTCGTCCAGTTCTTCCTGTTTGCCGCGGCCGTTTCGAAAGCGCGCAGCCGATTCGGCGTGCATGCGCCGGCCACGACAGGGCATCCGTTGTTCGAGCGCTACTTTCGCGTGCACCAAAACACACTCGAGCTTCTCGTGCTGTTCATTCCGTCGATGTGGCTTGCCGTGCGCTATTGGTATCCCACGTATGTCGCGCTGATCGGCGCGCTTTTTTTGATCGGGCGTGGCTGGTATTTCGTCGCGTACGTGAACGACCCGAAGTCCAGAACGGGTGCCTCGGCGCTCAGTTTTGCGGCGATCGGAATCTTCTGGGTCATCGTGATCATCGGCATCGTGCGTTCGCTGATCGCGGGCTAGCCGAAACCATTGGTGCGCTGCATCGACCGGATTGCTAATCGAGAAAAATAAAAAATGCCGCCACGACGATCAGCGCGAAGCCGACGAGGTGGTTCCACTTGATGGCGGCGTTCAAGTACGAAATCGAAAAAATCACGAAGACGCTCAGCGTGATGATTTCCTGGATCGTTTTCAGTTGCGCGGGACTGTAGACGCCGTAGCCGATGCGGTTGCCCGGAACCTGCAGGCAGTACTCGAAGAACGCGATGCCCCAGCTCACGAGAATGACGATCCACAGCGGCCGGTCGGTGAATTTCAGATGGCCGTACCACGCGAAGGTCATGAAAATATTCGATCCGATCAGCAAGGCTATCGGTGCGATGTAGGCGAACATGGATTACTCCGGTGGAATCAGAGAACGTCGCGATCGAGGAAACGCGATTCGTACAGAAGACTTTCGATGCGCTCGTTCTGGCCCGGCATGAACTCGATGCCGAGTTCGTCTGTCGTCGAACGCACGATGCGCACGTCGATGCCGATCACCGTTTCCTGATCGAAGATAAAAAACAGACGGCATTCCGCGGGGGCGCCATCGGGCCAGTTCTTCGGGCGTCCGATGCAGGCGCCGCTTTGCGACAGGTCCTTTACGTCCGACAGGTATCCTTCGTTGCCGCTGATGGCGAGCGCGGCCGAATAGATGGAAAGGCGAGGATGCCGGCGTTTTTCAGGATAGGACATGGTGGACGAGCCCCTCTCGTTTCGCCAAGAGTAGTCGCCGCCAACTCGCGGAGGCAAGTTGTTATTTGGTCCGATTCGGTGGCAATGTCCGATACTTGTCCGTGTTCTATCTGCTCTCCTTGGCTGTGGAAGAGATAAGTTGCGACGGTCATTACAAAAAAAGGAAAGTCGATGAATTTTCATGATCGAGCCGCTTTGCGGCGCGTCCTGGCTGCTTCGATCTGCGCAGCATTTGCGATTGAATCCGACGTCGGCGCCGCACAACTGCAGGCCGACATTCCTCAGCATTGGGTTCCTGGAAACGAAACTGCCGTGGCGGGACTGTTTCGCGCGATGGATGCGAAACATAAAACATCGAGTCGCCTCATCGCGAGTACGCTTCCCGTCACGAGTTGTGCGGACGATGGCGGTGCCGGCACGTTGCGCTCAGTCGTCAGCGGCGCGGGCGATGGCGATGTGGTTGATTTGAGCGGCCTGTCTTGCGGTCCGATCACATTGAGCAACGGCGCAATTCTGTCGTATGCGGATTCTTTGACAATCATAGGGAGCGATGCAGCCGACACGATCATCAGCGGAAACAACGCCGACCGCGTTTTCGTGCAGTACGGATACACCGCGTTGGTGTTGCGCAATCTCACCGTTCGCGATGGATTCAACGAGGTTGCCGGCTACAAAGTGGCGGGTGGCGCATGCATCGTTTCAAATGCTGTAGTGACGCTCGATCATGCCGCGGTCACGAATTGCACGGCAATCGGCGAGGGCGCTTACGGTGGCGGTATCCTGTCGCCGGGTCTGATCATGTATACAAGTACACTTAGCGCCAATTCCGCTCAGGGAGCGTCGCTGACGACGCTCACGGCCTCCTATGGCGCCGGTGCATTTGCTTATCGGGGAACGGCCGCACTGTATGACAGCACCGTGTCGGGCAATCGTGCGGTTCCCGATCCGTCGAATCACTACGGAAGTTACGACACCGGCGCGGGCATTTTCACCGACGACGGCGGTTATGTTCTGCGCTCGACGATCAACGACAACTACACGGACGGAACCGGCGGCGGCATCGCCACGCACGGCGCTCTGACTGTTTCGAACAGCACGATCTCCGGCAACACCGCAACGAAAAAAGGCGGCGGTGGAATTTTCGCACGCGGCGGCGGACTCAATATCACGGCGTCGACGATTGCGCAGAACGCGGCGGCTCGCGGCGGAGGTGTGTACCGCGGTGGCCTAGTCGACATCGAACTGCAAAGTTCGATCGTGGCCAATAACTTCGTGTCATCGGGATTCGCCGACATTGCCATGGAATCGGCGGTGCCGATTTCCGGCACGAATAACCTCGTGGTCGGCGCGCAGGACGATCTCTTGCCGCCGGCTACGTTGCGCGACGACCCGCAACTGTTGCCGCTCGGATTCAACGGCGGCCCCACGCAAACGCACGCAATTTCGCCGACGAGCCCGGCTCGCGACAAGGGCGACAACACCGCAGGTCTGGCGACGGATCAGCGAGGCGCACCGTTTGTGCGTGTTTACGGAACGGCGGCGGATATCGGTGCTTTCGAATATTCTCTTCCGAACGAGATATTCACCGACGATTTCGAGCTGCACTGACATTTTCACGAAATACTCACCCGCCGCCCGGCACTCTTCACAAATGTGAAAACGGGCGGTGCGCAATGAAACAGCGCGAAGAGCAGGCCACGTTACGGTGTGTATAACGTCACCGATGGCCTCATGGCGGTATGGCGCATCGAACAGCTAAGGTCATCGTGCTCGATCTGATGTTGTCTCTCGTCAAGCCTTTCGAGATTCGTGAACTCGCTCGGCCGTTCGGTGCGAGACGATATAATCCGCTATCGACTTGCCGGAGTCCCGATATGATCGTGCGTTCATTTGTCCTTGCCGCCGCCGTTTGTGGAGTTTCCATGACGCATGCCGCCACGCCTGTTTTCGTGATCCATGCCGGTGCCGGCGTCGTCGCCAAAGAGATCACGCCGGAAAAAGAAAAGCTCGTGCGCGCCGATCTGGAAAAAGCGTTGAAGGCCGGCTACGCGGTTTTGAAAAACGGCGGCGACAGCCTCGATGCGGTGACGCAAGCCATCGTGATCATGGAAGACGCACCCGAATTCAACGCGGGAAAAGGCGCCGTGTTCAATCACGACGGCAAAAACGAACTCGATGCGTCGATCATGGACGGCGCCACGCTGCGCGCCGGCGCGGTTGCCAACGTGCATCGCGTGAAAAATCCGATTCTGCTGGCGCGCGCGGTGATGGAAAAATCGCCGCACGTGATGATGGCAGGCGATGGAGCCGAAGCGTTCGCCGAATCCGTCGGCATGTCGCTGGTCGATCCGAACTATTTCCGCACCGATCAGCGCTGGCAGGAATTGCAGGACGCGCTGAAGGAAGAAGCCGCGAAAACCAAATCGACGGCGTCACCGCACGGAACCGTGGGCGCCGTCGCGCTCGACGTCAAAGGAAATCTTGCTGCCGGCACGTCGACGGGCGGCATGACCAACAAGCGTTTCGGACGCATCGGCGATTCTCCGATCATCGGTGCGGGCACGTACGCGAACGCGAAATGTGCGGTGTCGGCCACGGGCTGGGGCGAGTTCTACATCCGCACGGTCGCGGCGCGCGACATTTGTGCGCGGGTGGAATACAAGAACGAACCGATCAAGCAAGCCGCCGACGACGTGGTGATGGGCGCAGTGCCGAAGCTCGGCGGCGACGGCGGCGTGATCGCGCTCGACGCGGACGGCAATTTCGCCACGCCGTTCAACACCGAAGGCATGTTCCGCGCCTGGATCGACAAGAACGGCAAGATGCACATCGCCATTCTCGTGGAAAAATGATCGCTTGCCTTCCCCTGCGCAGCGGGGGAAGGTGCCCGAAGGGCGGATGGGGGCACTCTGTAACTCTATAAATCGAAAACGCTCCAGGAGCTGCGTCGGTCAGAAGTGGTAGTGCATGCCGACCGAAACGAAGCGCGTCGCTTCGAGTTGAAGTCCGTTCACGCGCTGATACATCGGCGCTTGCACAAATGCGAACACGGAAAATTTCCGCGTGGGATTCCACGTGAATCCCGGACTTAGATAAACCAGCGTCGCGCCGCTGTTGTCCACATCGGCATTCACGCCTTGCTCGCGTTTTTCCACGCGCGCGTTGACCTGCAGTTGCGGCACAAACGTCTCGCTCAAATTGTAGCGAAGGCCCACATTGGCGTTGATGCCCAAACCCGGTTTGAAGCCATCGTCGGAATGCAGCGCCTGTTGCGCCGTGATCTGTCCGAAGTAACTCCAATACGGATTGAACGCGCCGAAATGATACGCACCGAGGATAACGTCCGTGGTGCCGGTGCCGAGCTGCAGACCACGATCGACGATCTCGCCCTGTTGCGGCCCTGTTTCGAAGCGGTCGCTGCTGTTGCCTGTCGGCAATTTGATGCCGAACAACAATCCGGTCGCGCGTTGCGCATCCCATCCCGAATAGCGGGCGACGATGCGGACATCGCCGATGCCGCTGTCGCGCGACGTGGAAATGTCCGTGTCGCCTTCGGCGATCGTCGCGTGCGAGCGGTCGAACCACGGCAGAGTCACGTTCACGCCCCAATCCTTGTTCGGACTGTAATCGAGCGATGCCGTCACGTTGCGGTTCACGGTGTACTGTTGAATTTCGTCGTCGTTCGGAAGGGTCAGGCTCGAGCGCGACACCGCATCGGTGCCGGAACGCAATTGGTCCTGATCGAAATAATCGTCGCGCAGATCGAAACGCCAGCCGCCGCTCGCCGCCAAACCTTGGCTGGCCCAGTCGGAATTGAGCGTGCAGCCGCAGGCAGAGCACGCCCGCGCTTGTGGCGCAGACGCGATCAGAACGGCGGCGCCGAAAAAGACGATCGTTGGTCGCATCGTCGAATTATAAGGGGTCGATAGCGTCGACAAACCTTTCTTTGATGGGTGCGGCGGCTAGCGCATGGCAAGGGCAACACGCCCACGATGGTCGGGGCAACCCTCTTCGCCACCATTGATAAACGGCAGCTTACGCAGCGCCCGATTTACAGTTGATTACACGTCTTTACGCCCGCGCAACTGCGATATAGTCGCGGCCACGTTAACGTTGCCAGCCCCCAAAATCCGCCCATTCCCACTGCGAATTCCATGAACACGAATCCTTTCGAGCGTGAACCTGCACGAACGCGCCTCAAGGGCAGCAAACGGGCCGCACTGATCGTCGTGATCGTGGCGATCGTCATCGCCGCCGGCGGATATTGGCTGGCCAAAAGCGGCGCGGATCAAACGCAAAGCGCGGGTCGCGGCGGCCGCGGCGCCGGTGCACGCGGACCGGGCGGCGCCGGCGCCCTTGCGATGCCCGTCGGCGTCGCCGCCGTCGCCAACGGCGACATCGACATCACGCTGAACGCCTTGGGCACGGTCACGCCGTTGCGCAACGTTACCGTCAGCGCGCAAATCGCGGGCAATCTCCTCAACGTGAATTTCAAGGAAGGCCAGATGGTGAAGCAGGGCGACCTGCTCGCCGACATCGATCCGCGTCCGTATCAGGCGCAACTCACCCAATTCGAAGGTGCATTGGCGCGCGACGAAGCGTTGCTTGCCAATTCGCGTATCGATCTGGATCGCTACACCACATTGTTCGCGCAAGACTCGATCGCAAAACAGCAGCTCGATTCGCAGAAGTCGCTCGTGCATCAATACGAAGGCACGGTGAAATCCGATCAGGGCCAGATCGAGAACGCGAAAGTGAGCTTGAGCTATACGAAGATCACCGCGCCCGTCGGTGGACGCGTGGGGCTGCGGCAGATCGATCCCGGCAACAACGTGCAGAACGGCGGAACGATCGTGACCATCACGCAACTCGCGCCGATCGATGTCGTGTTCACGATCCCGGAAGACAATCTGCCGCCGGTTCTGAAGAAGATGCACGCGGGCGACAAGCTGCAGACGGATGCGTACGACCGCGCCGGCACGACGAAACTCGCCACCGGCGCGCTGGCCAGTTTGGACAATCAGGTGGACGTCACCAACGGCACCGTGAAGGCGAAAGCCGAATTCGCGAACGCCGACGAAGGCCTGTTCCCGAATCAATTCGTCAACATCCGCCTTCTGCTCGACGTGATGAAAAACGCCATCGTGATTCCGACGTCCGCGCTTGAGCGCGGTTCGGGCGGTTTATTTGTATACGTCGTGCAACCGGATCACACGGTGCAGGTGCGCAACATCAAGACCGGCCCGACGCAGGGCGAAAAAGTTGCCGTCACCGACGGATTGAAAGTCGGCGAAACCGTCGTCACCAGCGGTGCCGACCGTCTGCGCGACGGCAGCAAAGTGGAATTGCCCGGCGAAGAGCCGCAGCCCGCCGCGAAACAGGGCGATGCACAGAAACGTCAAAGCAATCGCGCCGACGGACAACCAACGCAAGGCCAGAATGGCCAAAACGCGCGCAAGCGACGCGACGACAGCGGCGCGAACGGCACCCCGAACGATCCGAACGCGCCCGCGAACACCGGCGCACCGGGCAGCACGCCGAGCAGCGCCCCCACCAATGGCGGCAGCAATCCGTCCGGTCAATGACAGTCGTGAACGCGTTCGTGCGACCGATCTTCAGGCCCTCTCCGCCGAACTTGTTAGGGGGAGAGGGAGGTGAATGCTCATGAACCCGTCGCGCATCTTCATTCTGCGACCGGTCGCCACCTCGTTGTTGATGGTGGCGATCCTGCTGGTCGGCATCCTCGCGTATAAATATCTGCCGTTGTCCGCGTTGCCCGAAGTCGACTATCCGACGATCCAGATCACCACGCTGTATCCCGGCGCGAGCCCGGAAGTGGTCACGTCGTCCGTGACGGCGCCGCTCGAACAGAAACTCGGGCAGATGCCGGGATTGAACCAGATGTCGTCGACGAGTTCGGCAGGCGCGTCGATCGTGACGTTGCAGTTCAGTCTCGATCTCAGTCTCGACGTCGCCGAGCAGGAAGTGCAGGCGGCCATCAACGCCGCGGGTACTTTCTTGCCGACGGCCGATCTGCCGTCGCCGCCGATCTACAGCAAAGTGAATCCCGCCGATGCGCCGATCCTGGCGCTGGCGCTTACGTCGAAGACGATGCCGCTCACGCAGCTCGAGGATCTGGCCGATACGCGTCTCGCGCAGAAGATTTCGCAGATCGACGGCGTCGGCCTCGTCACGTTGTCGGGCGGGCAGCGTCCTGCCGTGCGCGTGCAGGCCAATCCAACGGCGCTCGCGTCGTACGGCATGAGTCTGGAAGACCTGCGCAACGCCATCGCGAGCGCGAACGTCAACAGCTCCAAAGGCAGCTTCGACGGACCTACGCGCTCGTACACCATCGACGCGAACGATCAGCTCAAATCCGCCGATGCGTACAAAGACATCGTCATCGCCTACAAGAACGGCGGCCCGGTGCATTTGTCGGATGTCGCCAATATCATCGACGGTGCGGAAAACAACAAGTTGGCCGCGTGGAGCAACACCGTTCCCGGCATCATCATGAACATCCAGCGCCAGCCGGGCGCGAACGTGATCGCCGTCGTCGATTCGATCAAGCAGCAACTGCCGCAACTCACGCAGTCGATGCCGGCGTCCGTCGATGTCGCCGTGCTCACCGATCGCACCGTCACCGTGCGTGCATCGGTGGCCGACGTCGAGTTCGAACTGTTCCTCGCCGTGATTCTCGTCGTGCTGGTGATTTTTATATTTTTGCGCAATTTACCCGCGACCATCATCCCGAGCTTTTCCGTGCCGCTGTCGCTGGTCGGCACGTTCGGCGTGATGTACTTGTGCGGATTCAGCCTGAACAATCTCACCATGATGGCGCTGACCATCTCGACCGGTTTCGTCGTCGACGACGCGATCGTGATGATCGAAAACATCTCGCGCTATCTCGAAGAAGGCGACCGGCCGCTCGAAGCCGCGCTGAAAGGATCCGGACAAATCGGCTTCACCATCGTATCGCTGACGATCTCGTTGCTCGCGGTGCTGATCCCGTTGCTGTTCATGGGCGATGTCGTCGGCCGGCTGTTCCGTCAGTTCGCCGTCACATTGGCGGTGACGATCGTCATTTCCGCCATCGTCTCGCTCACGCTGGTGCCGATGCTGTGCGCGAAAATCCTCAAGCATCACCGCAAGGAAGACGAAAACAAATTCTCGCGCAAGACCGGCGAGATGTTCGAGCGCATCATCGAAAATTACGGCCGCTGGTTGAACTGGGTTCTGGATCGCCGCGCAGCGACGCTGCTCGTTGCCGTCGCCACGCTCGTGCTGACCGTCATTTTGTATATTATTATACCTAAGGGATTTTTCCCGATTCAGGATACGGGTTTGATCCAGGGCATTTCCGAAGCCTCGCAATCGGTTTCGTTCGCCGCGATGGGGCAGCGGCAGCAGGCGCTGGGCAAGAAAATCCTGGAAGATCCCGCCGTCGAATCGCTGTCGTCGTTCATCGGCGTCGACGGCACCAACACGACGCTCAACAGCGGCCGCTTCCTGATCAATCTGAAAAAACACGGCACGCGCGACGACGTGCAAACCGTCATCGCGCGCCTGCAAAATTCGGCGCGCGAGGTCACCGGCATCGCGCTGTACATGCAGCCCGTGCAGGATTTGACGATCGAAGACCGCGTCAGCCGCACGCAATACCAGTTCACGCTCGGCTCGCCGAATCTCGACGATCTGAATACGTGGGTACCGAAGCTCGTCGACAAACTCAACGAGCGCAAGGAACTGTCGGACGCCGCCAGCGACCTGCAGTCGAAAGGTTTGCAGGCTTATCTCGATATCGACCGCGACACCGCCGGCCGCCTTGGCATCACGCCGGCGGCGATCGATCAGATTTTGTACGACGCGTTCGGTCAGCGATTGATCTCGACGATCTACACCGAATCGAACCAATACCGCGTCGTGCTCGAAGTGCTGCCGGAAATGCAAAACGGTCCGAAGGCGTTGAGCAAGATTTATATTCCCGGCTTGAGCAACGCGAACAGCGTGACGCAGACGCCGCAGGGATCGACCGGTTCCGCCGGCAACGCCGGTGCGTCGTCGTTCGGCGGCACGCCGCAAGGCGCGACGCCTGGCGTTACGACGGGACTCACCGCTGCAGCCGTCTCGAACGGTCAGCTTCCGCTGGACACCGTGACCACACTGAGCGAGCACGCCGCGCCGCTGTCGATCAGTCATCTCGGACAGTTTCCCGCGACGACGGTCTCGTTCAATCTCGCGCAGGGTTATTCGCTCGGCGAAGCCGTCGAGGCGATCAAGCAAGTCGAGGCCGACCTGAAAATCCCGGCGAGCATCAGCACCAATTTTCAGGGCGCCGCACTCGCGTTCCAGGCCTCGCTCACCAACACGGTGCTGCTCATCCTCGCCGCCATCGTCACGATGTACATCGTGCTCGGCGTGCTGTACGAAAGCTACATCCATCCGATCACGATTCTTTCCACGCTGCCGTCCGCCGGCATCGGCGCGCTGCTCGCGCTGATGATCGCGCGCGATGACCTCGGTATCGTCGCCATCATCGGCATCATTCTGCTGATCGGCATCGTGAAGAAAAACGCCATCATGATGGTCGACTTCGCGCTCGACGCCGAACGCAACCAGGGCATGGCGCCGCGCGATGCGATTTATCAGGCGAGTCTGCTGCGCTTCCGCCCCATCTTGATGACGACGCTCGCCGCGCTGTTCGGCGCATTGCCGTTGATGCTGGGCACCGGCGTCGGTTCCGAGTTGCGCCATCCGCTCGGCATCACCATCGTCGGCGGCATGATCGTGAGTCAGGTACTCACGTTGTTCACGACGCCCGTGATTTATTTGTCGTTCGACACTCTGGCGATGCGCGTGCGCAAGCGTTTCAATCTCGCCGAACCCGAAATGCATCACGGCGCGCAGGAAGGCGAGGCGACGACGTGAATCCCCGCCTCGCCAGCCTCTCTGCGCCGTTCGTCAAGCGGCCGGTCGCGACGACGCTGTTGACGATCGGCATCGCGCTCGCGGGATTCGTCGCCTTTTCGCTGTTGCCGGTGTCGCCATTGCCGCAGGTGGATTATCCGACGATCTCCGTCAGCGCATCGCTGCCGGGCGCGAGTCCGGAGACGATGTCGACATCGGTCGCCACGCCGCTGGAACGTCAGCTCGGACGCATCGCCGGAGTCACGGAGATGACGTCGTCGAGCGCGCAGAATTCCACGCGCGTCACACTTCAATTCGATTTGTCCCGCGACATCGACGGCGCCGCGCGCGACGTGCAGGCGGCGCTCAACGCCGCACTCGCGCAGTTGCCGACTGTGCCGACCAACCCGACCTATCGCAAGGTAAACCCGGCCGATCAGCCTATCCTGATTCTCGCGCTCACGTCGAAAACATTGAGCACCGGACAGATTTACGACGCGGCATCGACCGTCGTGGCGCAAAAAATTTCGCAAGTGAAAGGCGTCGGCCAAGCCACCGTCAGCGGCGCGACGTTGCCGGCCGTGCGCGTCGACGTGAATCCTACAGCGCTCAACAAATACGGCATCGCGCTCGACACCGTTCGCATCGCGCTGCAGAACGCGAACGCGAACCGGCCGAAAGGATTCATCGAGCAGGACGACAAACATTGGCAGCTCTACACGAACGATCAGACAGGGCTCGATTCAGCCCCGTACAAGAATCTGATCGTCACGTGGAAGGATGGGGCGGCAGTACGTTTGTCCGATGTCGCAGACGTCACCGATTCCGTGCAGGACATCCGCAACCTCGGCTTGTTCAACGGTACGCCCGCCGTGTTGATCCTGATCAACAAACAACCGAACGCGAACATCATCGAGACGATCGACGAAGTGATGGCGCAGCTGCCCGCGTTGCGCGCGGCGATTCCCGCCGACATCCAGATCAACGTGGCGATCGATCGCACGACCACGATTCGCGCATCGCTGCACGATGTCGAACAGACGCTCGTCATTTCAGTGCTGCTCGTCGTGCTCGTCGTTTTCGTGTTCCTGCGCAACTGGCGGGCCACCATCATTCCCGCCGTCGCCGTGCCGGTGTCGCTGATCGGTACCTTCGCCGCGATGTACCTTTGCGGCTACAGCCTCAACATCCTGTCGCTGATGGCGCTGACGGTGGCGACGGGTTTCGTCGTCGACGACGCCGTCGTCGTGCTCGAAAATATTTCGCGGCACGTCGAAGACGGCATGCCGCGCATGCAGGCCGTGCTGCTGGGCGCGCGCGAAGTCGGTTTCACCGTCGTCTCGATGAGCCTGTCGCTGATCGCGGTGTTCATTCCCATCCTGCTAATGGGCGGGCTGGTCGGGCGCTATTTCCGCGAATTCGCGGTCACGCTGTCGGTGGCGATTCTCGTGTCGCTCGTCGTCTCGCTGACCACCACGCCGATGATCTGCTCGCGCGTGTTGCGTCACGATCCGGACAAGAAGCACGGCCGTGCGTACAACATGAGCGAACGCACGTTCAAGCGCCTGATCGGTTTGTACGAACGCACGCTGGGATGGGCCTTGTCGCGGCCGTTGCTGATGATGTTCATCCTGCTCGTCACCGTTTGCCTCAATGTATATTTGTATATTATCGTGCCGAAGGGCTTTTTCCCGACCGAAGATACCGGCGTACTGGTCGGGGGCGTGCAGGCGGATCAAAGCATTTCGTTCCAGTCGATGTCGGGCAAGATGGTCGACTTCATGAATATCGTGAAGAGCGATCCCGCCGTGCAAACGGTCGCGGGTTTCACCGGCGGCGGACAGCGCAATGGCGGCTTCATGTTCGTGGCGTTGAAGCCGCTGAAAGAGCGCGGCGTATCCGCCGATGCCGTGATCAGCCGTTTGCGCAGCAAACTCAGCGATGTCCCCGGCGCGCAATTGTTCCTGCAGGCCGCTCAGGACATCCGCACCGGCGGCCGCCAGGCCAACGCCACCTATCAATACACGTTGCGCAGCGACAGCCTCGAAGACCTGCGCACGTGGGGCGACAAAGTGCGCGAAGCGTTCACCAACATGCCGGAACTGGCGGACGTCAATTCCGACCAGGCGGTGAAAGGCCTGGAAACGACGTTGCAATTCGACCGCGCCACGGCCGCGAAACTCGGCGTGACGACGCAGGCGATCGACAACGTGCTCAACGATGCGTTCAGCCAGCGCAACGCGTCGACGATCTACGCACCGCTCAACCAGTATTACGTGATCATGGAGGTGGCGCCGCAGTTTCTGCAAAGTCCGGAATCGCTGAAGGACGTTTACGTGCAGAGCAAATCGGGCGCGATGGTGCCTTTGACGGCGTTTGCAAGCTACGGACTCGGCACGACGCCGCTGGCGGTGAATCATCAAGGCCAATTCGTGGCGACGACGATTTCGTTCAATCTCGCCGACGGCGTGAGCTTGAGCCAGGCATCCGACGCCATCGAAAAAACCATGTCGCGCATCGGCGTGCCTGCGACGATCCACGGCGGTTTTGCCGGCAACGCCAGCGCATTCCAGCAAGGCCAGTCGAGCCAGCCGTGGCTGATTCTCGCGGCGCTGCTCGCCATCTACATCGTACTCGGCGTGCTCTACGAAAGTTATGTGCATCCGTTGACGATTCTGTCGACGCTGCCGTCCGCCGGCGTCGGCGCGCTGCTGGCACTGCTGCTCTTCCGCACGGAATTTACCGTCATCGCATTCATCGGCGTGATCCTGCTCATCGGCATCGTCAAGAAGAACGCGATCATGATGATCGACTTTGCATTGGAAGCCGAGCGCGAGCAGAAGCTCGATGCGCGCGACGCCGTGTTCCAGGCATGCCTGTTGCGCTTCCGCCCGATCATGATGACGACGATGGCGGCGATGCTCGGCGCGTTGCCGTTGGCCATCGGCTTCGGCGAGGGCAGCGAGATGCGCCGGCCGCTGGGCATTTCGATCGTCGGCGGTTTGCTGTTCAGCCAGTTGCTGACGCTGTACACGACGCCGGTGGTCTATATCTATCTCGATCATTTCCGTTTGTGGGCGAAACGCCGCTGGGCTCGCATTTATCGCGAACCGCAGAACGCGAGTCCGGAGGCGACGGTGTGAACACGGTGCCGCATGACTGAAAACTATACAAATAAAAAAAGAAACTTCTCGCGGCTTGCGTCGACCGTGACGATGGCCGCGCTTCTCGGCGCCTGCGCCGTCGGGCCGGACTACAAACGGCCGAGCGCCGACGTACCGCCAAAGTACAAGGAAAACGCGAGCTGGCACGAAGACTGGGCCACGGCAGAACCGGGCGACGCGTTCAAGCGCGGCGCATGGTGGGAAATCTTCGGCGACGCGAAATTGAACGAACTCGAAGCGCAGGTCGACGACGCCAATCAATCGCTGGCGCAAGCCGAAGCGCAATTTCGGCAGGCGGCGGCGCTGGTGAGCCAGGCGCGCGCAAGTTATTTCCCCACGCTGAGCGTGAGCGCATCGGCCACGCGGTCCGGCCGCAACAGCGACAACGGCAGCATCATCACGGGAACCGGGACGGTCATCGGCGGAACGACGGGCTCGACGACGGCCGGTTCGCGCATCGGCAATCAATATTCATTGCCGATCAGCGCATCGTGGGAACCGGATCTGTGGGGCCGCGTGCGCCGCACGGTCGAACAGCAAGCCGGCAACGCGCAGGCAAGCGCTGCCACGCTCGAATCCACGCGACTGAGTCTGCACTCGCAACTTGCGCAGGATTATTTCCAGCTGCGCATCGTCGACGAGCAAAAACGGCTGCTGGAAGATACCGTCGCCGCGTATCGCAAATCGCTGCAGCTCACGCAGAATCAATACAACGTCGGCGTCGCCGCGCGCTCGGATGTCGTGCAAGCGGATACGCAACTGAAACAAGCGCAGGTGCAGGCGATCGATCTCGGCGTGTCGCGCGCGCAACTCGAACATGCCATCGCACTGCTCATCGGAAAAACGCCCGCGGAGTTTTCGCTCGATCAAGTGAAATTCGACATCAAGCCGCCGGCGATTCCCGTCGGCGTGCCGTCGCAGTTGCTGCAGCGCAGACCCGATGTCGCCGTTGCCGAACGTCAGGCGATGTCCGCGAACGCGCAGATCGGCGTGGCCGAATCCGCGTACTTTCCGACATTGAATCTTTCTGCGTCGGCCGGATTTCAAAGTTCCAGTTTCTCGAAATGGCTGACCGCGCCGAGCCGTTTCTGGTCGCTCGGACCCGAGCTCGCCGAAACGATTTTCGATGGCGGATTGCGCCGCGCGCAAACGGCGCAGGCACGTGCGGCGTACGACGCGGCGGTCGCAAACTATCGCGAGGTATCGCTCGCCGCATTCCAGAATGTCGAAGACAACCTGTCGGCGTTGCGCGTGCTCGAAGCCGAATCCGCCGCGCAGGCCGATGCTCTCGCCGCCGCCGAAGAGGCGCTGAAGATCACGCTCAATCAATATCGCGCCGGCACGGTGAGTTATCTCAACGTCATCACGTCGCAGGCGACCGCGTATTCGAACGAGCGCAACGCGATCAGCATTCTCGGCAACCGGCTGAACGACAGCGTCGCGCTGGTCGAGGCAGCCGGCGGCGGATGGGACGACAGTCAGTTGCCGAAGCCGCGCGATATCGATGCGGATTCGTCGGCGCCGAAAGCGGCATCGAAAGACTAGCTGCCGTTCTTGTTTTCGACGGCTGGAACTCCATTGTTCTAACTGTACGATCACTATAATGCTCGCAGAGCGGCCGATCTTGGCGGCCGCCACTTTCGCCGTGTCCTCCTTACAAAAACGACGCCCACCGCTGAATCCCGAGTTGGCCGCCCTGCGCGGCACGCTCGACAAGACGCTGCTCAGCGATCGGCGGGCGTTGTCGCGCGCGTTGCAAAATCTCGATAGCGCCGGCACTGATTCCAACGCGCTCGACGAGTGGCGACGGAAACTCGCGCGCGCGCAGGAAAAATTCGCAGCGCGTGCGGCCCTCGTTCCGGAAATCCGCGTCGACGAATCGCTGCCGATCGCGGCGAAAGCCGACGAGATCGTGCAAATGATCCGCAAGCATCAAGTCATCGTGCTGGCCGGCGAAACAGGTTCCGGAAAAAGTACACAATTACCCAAACTGTGCCTCGCGGCCGGGCGCGGCGTCGCCGGACTGATCGGCTGCACGCAGCCGCGCCGTGTCGCAGCGCGCAGCGTCGCACGCCGCGTGGCGTCCGAGTTGGAAACACAGGTCGGCGGACTCGTCGGGTATCAGGTCCGTTTCACTGAAAGCGTCGGCGAACGCACGCTGATCAAATTCATGACCGACGGTATCCTGCTCGCCGAAACTCAGTCCGACGAGTGGCTGAACCGCTACGACACGATCATTCTCGACGAGGCGCACGAACGCAGTCTCAACATCGATTTCCTGCTCGGCTATCTGAAGCGTCTGCTCGTGCGGCGCAGGGATCTGAAACTCATCGTCACGTCGGCAACGATCGATACGGCCACCTTCGCAAGACATTTCGATGACGCGCCGGTGATCGAAGTCGAAGGACGCAGCTATCCGGTCGACGTGCGCTGGCGTCCGCCGGCGGATCGCGACGATTCGACGACGACCGAGCGCGTCGTTGCGGCGATCGACGACATTACCGCCGAGGATGCGCGCGGCGATGCGCTGATCTTTCTTCCCGGCGAACGCGAAATCAGGGATGCGCATCTGGCGTTGTCACGACGCAAATACCGTGCGACCGAAGTCCTGCCGCTTTACGCGCGTCTGTCCGCCGCCGAGCAGGATCGTGTGTTCAAGCCCGGTCCGCAGCGGCGCATCGTGCTCGCGACGAATGTCGCCGAAACGTCGTTGACGGTTCCGCGCATTCGTTACGTCGTCGACACGGGAACTGCGCGCGTCAAACGTTACATGCCGCGCAGCCAGCTCGAACGTCTGCACGTCGAACCGATTTCGCAAGCCGCCGCCGACCAGCGCAAAGGCCGGTGCGGCCGCATCGGTCCGGGCATTTGTATACGTTTATACGCCGAGGACGACTTTGCGTCGCGGCCGCGCTATTCCGATCCGGAAATCCTGCGCTCGTCGCTCGCGGGCGTGATCTTGCGAATGCTGAGTCTCAAGCTCGGCGACGTGGAGAAATTTCCTTTTGTCGAAGCGCCGAGTTCACGCGCCATCGGTGACGGCTATCGGCGTTTGATCGAACTCGGGGCGATCGACGAGGATGCACCTGTGCCCTCATCCATAAGCGCGGGAAATCAAAAAGCGGCCATCCGTGGCCGCACTTCTCAAAAAAGACTGACCGCAGTCGGCCGCGATATGAGCAAATTGCCGATCGACGTCGCGCTTTCGCGCATGCTGATCGAAGCAAAACGTTTGAATGCGACGCGCGAGTTGCTCGTGCTGACTGCGTTTCTCAGCATTCAAGATCCGCGCGAACGGCCTGCGGATGCGAGGCAGGCGGCCGATCAGGCGCACGCGCCATTCGTCGATCCGAAATCGGATTTCGTCTCCGTGCTCAATTTGTGGCACGCTCATTCGCTGGCGCACGAAGAACTCACGCAGTCCAAACTGCGCGACTGGTGTTCGGCGCGATTTCTGTCGTACCTGCGCATGCGCGAATGGCGAGAATTGCATCGGCAATTGCTCGTCATCACCGACGAACTCGGCTGGCGTGTCACTCCCGCTCCCCCGACTGCGTCGGGGGAGCGGGCTGGCGCGAGGGGGCAAGGCCGGAATTTGCCGGAACGGTTGCGTCGTACTGAAGTGTCGCCCCCTCACCCAACCCTCTCTCCCGACGCAGTCGGGGGAGAGGGTTTACCGCGCGATGGAGAAGTGGGCTTCGACTTCGAAGCAATCCACCGCTGCCTGCTTTCCGGCTGGCCCACACAGGTCGGCATCAAAGACGAGCGCAGTCAGTTTCGCGGCACGCGCGAGCGCAAGTTCCAGATATTTCCCGGCTCGGCACTGGCGAAGTCGCCGCCGCAGTGGATTCTCGCCGGACAAATCATCGATCTGCAAAAAGTATACGGATTGCTGTGCGCGCGCATCGAACCGGAATGGATCGAGCAACAGGCGGCGCATCTGGTCAAACGGACATGGCGCGATCCGCATTGGTCGCGCAAGCGCGGCGCCGTCGTCGCGTTTGAACAGGTGACGTTGTTCGGATTGACGATCGTCGAAAAGCGCGTCGTGCAATTCGGCGCGCAGGATGCGGCCGTCGCGCACGACGTATTCATCCGCGAAGCGCTCGTGCGCGGCGACATCGATTCACGCACGGACGTCGTGCGCGCGAACGCGCGCGTGCTCGCACAGGCGCAAGAACTCGAAGCCAAACGGCGGCGCGCGGGATTGATAAAAGACGAAGCGGAACTGGCCGAATTCTTCGTCGGCAAATTGCCGGACGACATCAGCACGGCGGCGGCGTTCGACGCGTGGTATCGCCGCGCGGGATCGGCTGAACAGGCCGCGTTGCATTGGTCGCTGGATTTCGTGCTGGCGAACGAACCGGGCATCCGCGCGTCGGATTTTCCGGCGGCGATGGAATTTGCCGGACATAAACTCAAACTCGACTACCGATTCATTCCCGGCGACGCAGCCGATGGCGTGACGCTGCACATTCCGCTCGCGTTCGTGAATGCCGTCTCCGCGTTGCGTTGCGAATGGCTGGTGCCCGGATTGCTTGCGGAAAAAGTTGCCGAGCTGATTCGCGGATTGCCGAAATCGTTGCGCCGGAATTTTGTGCCCGCGCCGGATTTCGCGCGCGCGTTCGCGGCAGCCGAAACGCCGCGCGAAGAACATTTGCTTTTGGTGTTGGCAGCGTATCTGCAGCGCGTCACCGGCGTTGAGGTATCTGCGCGCGACTTCGACGGTATCGCGGTCCCCGCGCATTTGCAGATGCGCTTCCGCGTCTACGACGAGCACGGCGCCACTCTATCGGAAAGCCGCGATCTGGAAACGATCCGCGCGCAGTGGTCGGACAGCGCGCGCGCCGCGTTCTCGCGTCACGCCGACGCGGAACTCACGCGCGAAGATGTCGATGCATTCGATTTCGACGAGATTCCCAAAACGCTGGTCAGCGAAGGCGGCCTGATTGCATTTCCCGCGCTCGTCGATCTCGGCGAAAGCGTGGCGCTGCGCGTGTTCGAGCGCGTCGACGAAGCGCAGACCGCGCATCGCGCCGGCGTGGTCCGGCTGCTGCGCCGCGCATTGCGCGAGGCGATCAAGCAGGCACGGCGGCAGTTGCCGATCGCGCGCAACCTTGCGCTGAAATACACGGCGATCGCGACGGTCGACGATTTGCGTGAAGACATCGTCGACGCGGCGTTCGGTCAACTGATTGAAGCGATGCCGCTGGACATCCGTCGCCGTGAAGATTTTCAGCACGCGGTGTCGGAGCTGGGCAGAAACCTGTTCGGCGAAGCGATGCGATGGCTTGTCATCGTGGAAGATGTGCTCGTCGCATACGCGGAACTGACGCCGTGGCTGGAAGCCCCGTTGATGGGCTACGCCCGCGCGAACTACGAGGACCTGCGCGAGCAACTCGATGCGCTGATTCATCCGGGATTCGTCCGCGAAATCCCGCGCGAACGGCTCGCGCAGTTTCCGCGTTATCTAAAAGCCATGCGGCTTCGCGCGGAACGGTTGCGGCAGGACGCGACGCGCGATCAGGCGCGCATGCTTACAGTGCGTGGCTATTGGCGCGATTATCTGAAGTTGAAAGCCGAGCGCGGCGAAGACGACGCGCTTTCCGAATTACGCTGGCTGATCGAAGAGATGCGCGTGTCGCTGTTCGCTCAGGAATTGAAAACGGCCGAAACCGTTTCTCCGAAACGCCTGGGCAAATTGATCGAGACGTTGCGCACGGCCCGATAGGAAAACTATTTCGTGCGATCCACGCGCACGCTGCAGCCGCACGCCTCGACGTACATCAGCCAGCTGCCGACCAGCATCGGTTTGATCTTCACTTTCGGATGATCGTAATTGCCGGTGCTCATCGTGCCCGATTCGGCCTGCGTCCACTCCTGGCCGTTTTCCAGCTTGAACACGTTCTTTCCATACCAGCCGCTGAACTTGCCGGCGATACGGCTCTCGACCACTTCGCGGTCGGAGGATTTCGCATAAAAGACGGGTGCGCCGGTCGGCGACACATAGGTCGTCTTCGTCGCGATATGCGTGTTCACCCAGTCGTCCAACGTCTTGAGTTCGTCGGGACTGAGCTTGTCCAGGCCGGCGGCGTGGAATTCCGCTTGCGACATGCGTTCCTCCAGCGAAGAAAACCCGGCAGCGGACGCGAATCCGGCGATGGCAAGTGCGACGATCGCGAGAAGCAGATAAGCTTTATTTTTGCGCATAGTCCTTCAGCCGGAATTTGCATTTTCGGTCGGGATGGACGGTAGCAGAGGGCGGACGTCCGTAACTCGCATTTAACACATCAATTACGCGAATTACATATGATAACTCATTGAAGGCGCATGATAACAAGAACTCCGTGCGCCCTCGGGGGTTGGGTTGAGTCTACTGTCCGGAGTTTGAAATGCGGCATTTGCCCCGCACTGCGTGCGCTTATCTTGTAAGTTGCCTCATCGCCGGGGCGTCCGTTCCGGCATTCGCCGACGATATCGGATTCACGATCGACCTCTTGGCTCCGTCGACGAACTGCGTCGGGAACAAATGTCCGAGCGACATCAGTTTGCCGCAAATGGGTGCTCTTTCCGGTCCGAGCGGTATCGTCATGGGAGGCACCTCATCGAGAATACCGCTGGACACTCTCAGCGCGCAGCCGATCGTTTGTAGCGAAGTTTCCAACGGCGGGCCGCCGTACAGCTATGGCGCGGTGGGCACCTATCAGTTCTCGCCCGTCTATACCAATGTGTCGCCCGGCGGTTTGTTCGAAGTCGACGGCACCAACGCCGCGAGCATCGTGGATGCATCGCTGGTTTCCAACAGCGGCGTAACGTTTGCGACGACTCAGGGCAACACGCAGACGAACCAGGTTGCATGCTATGTGATCAACGCGCTGGGAACGAACAACCCACTGTATGCGAGCGGAACGGTCGGCGGCGACCGCGTTTTCAACAGCGCCTTCGAAGGCGGACACGTTGCCGGCGAGCCGTGGGTTTCGATCAACACCGTTGCCGCACCGTCCGATTCCGGGCATTTCCTCGGTTACGTGATGCAGATCCACAACGCGTCCAGCGCGGTGAATTGGCATCTGTCGTTCGGTAACGACGATGTGTTTTTCGGTTCGGGTTCCAACGGCGGTTTCCTGCCGAAGTGGTGCGTCCTGGCCACGCCGCAACCGGGCAGCGTCGATACCACCGGCGCGCTCTGCGCCGATGCGACGTCCATCCACACGATCACCCCTTCCGACGTCCAGTCGGCGACGAATTCGGTTTATGTCTACGTGCAGAATTTCGGTAGTTCGATGGCCGTCTCCGGGTGGGGCTCGCTGCCAAACACGTTCTATCCTGCGTCTGGCGCGGTGTTCTCGCCGCCGGGCGTGTACGCGCAACGCATCGACGACAAAGTTTCCGTCGCCGGGGCCGGCAATATTCCCGTACAAAATGTAAGCAACATCGTTTGCGCGAACGATCCCGCCTCGACGAGTTGCACCGTGTTCGATCAGGACGGCAATCCGCTTCCGGCATCCGTGACGTTTGCTAATCAAGTGAGCACCGGTGCGGTGACGATCGATCCGGTTGCCTACGTCGTCGATCCCCTTACGCCAACGAGCGGACCACTGACGACATTGCCGGGAACCCGGTCGGCGCTCGCGGCGCCAACGAACGTGAGCTGTGTCGATCCGAACGGCATTTTCGCTTCTGCCGTCAATGCAACGAATTTCGCGACGTCCACGGGCGCGCAGGGCGCGCGCGCGTTCAACTTCAACTTCACGCCAGCCGGTTCGCTGTTTGTGCCGGGTACGGCGACGTGCAGCGCTACTTTCGCGGCGAACGGTTTGTCGTCGACGCAATCGTTCACGGTCACCATGCAGCAGCTCACGGTCACGCACTTCACCGTAACGGCCGACGCGACCGCCACTGCAGGAACGCCGGCGAATTTTACCGTCACTGCAAAAGACGGTGCCGACAATACCGTGACGAGCTACACCGGTATCGCGAAATTCACAAGCAGTGACGTGCAGGCGGTTCTGTCCGCGAATTCGACGTTGACCAACGGCTTCGGCTCGTTCAGTGCCACCTTCAAGACGGCCGGATCGCAGACTGTCACTGCGACCGACACGGTATCGGGCACGATCCACGGCACGTCGAACAACGTGACGGTGTCTGCCGATGTCGCGAGCCAGTTCCAGGTAGAAATGCTGAGCCACGCTCAAGTTGGCGTGTCGACAAGCGTCAACGTGACGCCGCGTGATCAGTTCGGCAATGTTGCGGACAGTTACAATGGCACGGTGCATTTCACGAGTACCGATCCGCTGGCGACGCTGCCGCTCGATCTGCCGTTCACTAACGGCATTTACAACATCACGTTCCTCACGCCGAGCCCGCCGGCGCAAACCGTGACGGCCACCGACACCGTAACGTCGTCCATAACCGGCACGTCGAATGCGGTGACGGTCAACTAGTCACCGTTCGCCGGAAGTTCTTTTCGAGTTATACGCGCGCTGGATAACAGCGCGCGCCGCCCGCATTTGTCCGGCATGCCAGCGCGTGCCAAAGTAGCTTCGTGAAAACGAACCATTCCAAACCGACGCTCGCCGGCTGGGCGCAGCGGTACAGCAGCGTCGCCGATGCGCCTGCGTGGTGGAAGAATTTCCTCGAATCGTTCATCGCCGGCGAGAACGCGAAAGCACAGGCAGCAGAAAGCGAACTGCTGGAAACGCTCGATATCCTCGAGTCGTTGCGCGCCGATTCGGAAACGCTTGCGGCATGTATCGCGCACTCATCGCCATCGGCGGAAATCGACGCCGGCAAGATTCCGCACATGCGCGATCTGCTCGACGGCCAGCAAGCCGCAGAGAAAGTGTGGTCGCTGTACGCGTCGCGCGGCGCGCACGGCAGCGCGGAAGGTTTGCGCCGATTGCTGCTCGCCATCATTCGCGACCTGCGCGTCGTTTTCATTCTTCTCGCGCGGCAACTCGCGACATTGCGACTGGCCGGCAAACTGCCGCCGGAGCGCCAGCGCGATCTGGCCCAACTCACGGCGGACATCCACGCGCCGCTCGCCAACAGGCTCGGCATCTGGCAATTGAAATGGGAGCTGGAAGATCTCGCCTTCCGTTATCTGCATCCGGATATTTATCGCCGTGTCGCAACGCTGCTCGACGAACGCCGCGATCAACGCGAGGCCTTCATCGGCGAAGCGGCCGATCGTTTGCGATCCGAACTCGCCGCGTCGGACATCGCGGCCGATGTCGCCGGACGTCCGAAGCACATTTATTCGATCTGGAAAAAAATGCAGCGCAAGGGCGACGATTTCGCGTCGCTGTACGACATCCGCGCGCTGCGCGTGCTCGTGAGCGACGTGCCGTCGTGCTATGCGGCGCTCGGCATCGTGCACACATTATGGCCGCCGGTGCCGAGCGAGTTCGACGACTACATCGCGCGTCCAAAGGGCAATCATTATCAATCGCTGCACACAGCCGTCGTCGGTCCGGAGGGCAAGACGCTGGAAGTGCAGATCCGGTCGCACGACATGCACGCGCATGCCGAACAAGGCGTCGCCTCGCACTGGCGCTACAAGGAAGGCGGCGGCGGCGATCAGGAATTCGAACGCAAGATCGCCTGGATGCGCCAGCTGCTCGAATCCAAGGACGACAGCGACGATGAAACCGCGCTGCTCGCCGGATTCAAGACCGCCATTCTCGAAGACCGCGTCTACCTGCTCACGCCGCAGGGACAAGTCATCGACTTGCCGCGCGGCGCGACCGTGCTCGACTTCGCGTACACGGTGCACACCGACGTCGGCCATCGCACGCGCGGCGCGAAGGTCAACGGACGCATCGTGCCGCTGAATTTCCAGCCGGCCAGCGGCGATCGCGTCGAAATACTCACCGGCAAAGTGAAAGAACCGCGCCGCGACTGGCTGTCGGCGCATCACGGATTTCTCGCGACCCATCGCGCGCAACAAAAAGTGCGCGCGTGGTTCAAACGCATGGATCATGACGCGAATCTGGCGGCGGGCCGCGCGATCCTCGAACGCGAATTCAAGCGCCTGGCTTTGCACAATGTCGATCTGGACACGCTGCCGCCGAAATTCGACCACGACAACCTCGACGATTTTCTCGTCGCGCTGGCACTCGGCGAAGTCACGGCCGGACACGTCGCGCGCACGCTGCACGAAACTGCCGCACCGCCGCCGCCCGCCGCCGCGCCGCCGCCCCGTGCACCGCGGCGCGGCAAGGATGCCGTCACCATCGAGGGCGTCGGTAATCTCCTCACGTCGCTAGCGCGATGCTGTCAGCCGTTGCCCGGCGATGCGATCGCCGGCTACATCACGCGCGGAAAAGGCGTTTCGATCCATCGCGCCGATTGCGCGAGCTACGCGCGGCTGCGCGCGCGCGATGCGGCCCGCGCGATCGACGTGGAATGGGGGCGTGCGCGCGGACAGGACTACGACGTCGACGTTCTTGTGAAAGGCTACGACCGCAAATGGCTGCACAAAGACGTCACCACGATTATCGCGGCAGCCAACGTGCACATGATCGCGGCGAACGCCCGCGTGGATTCCGCCAGCGGACTCGCCACGATGAATTTCGCGCTGCGCGTGACCGACTACGAACAGTTGTCGATGCTGCTCGGACGGTTGTCCGGCGTCGCCAATGTCATCGAGGCGCGGCGTCTGGCGTAATTGACTCTCATGTTGTCGCACTTTCATCGCGAACGGCGTTTCTCGAACAAAGCCGACACGAGGGGAAGCCGACATGCCGTCACACATCACGAAATTCAGCCTCAAACCCCTTTATATGGCGCTCGCCGGGGCGCTGGCCTTGTCGGCCGTCGACGCCGCCGTTGCGACGACGCGCGTCGTCACCAGCTGCGCCGATGACAGCGGTGCCGGCACGTTGCGCGCGCAGATCGGATTAGCAGGCTCCGGCGACACGATCGATCTCACCGACCTGCCGCAGGCCGACGCTGCATGCAGCGCCAGCACGATTACGCTAACGCAGGGCCAAATCGCCGTTTCACACGATGTGACGATCGTCGGTCCCGGTGCCGATCGGCTGGCGATCACCGCCACCGGAAACAAGAATCTCTTCGACGCCGACGCACAATCCAATTATCTGGCGTTCCGCGACATCACCGTCACGGGCGGACACAACACGTACACCCATCAAGGCGGCTGTGTTTTCGCAACGCATGAAGTGCGACTCGACAACGCCGTCGTCTCGGACTGTTATCAGCAGGGCCAGAGTTCCAGCGGCAAATACCGGCCCATTTATGCCGGCGGTGCCATTTCCGCCGAAACCGTGCGCATGACGAATCACAGTGCGGTGATCGACAACAACTTGGTGCTGACCGGCGGCTTCCAGGCCGTAATGATCGGCGGCGGCATCGCGTCGTCCTATTTCTATTGCACCGACAGCACCGTTTCCGGCAACTACGCCGTTCTCGGTACAGCCGGCGGCGTGTATGCATCGGGCGGCGCGACGCTTTTGCGCTGCACGATCGATTCGAACGGCAGCAGCAAGTACGGCGGCGGCATTCAGACCGCCAATGCCATCACCATCGACGAAAGCACCATCTCGGGAAATTTCGCCAATCGCGGCGGCGGCATTTACGCGAAAGGCGCGGTGACGATCCGCAACAGCACCGTCGCGTTCAACTTCGCGGGCCCCAACTTCGGCAGCGGCATCGATTCGCCCAACAATCTTTCCGCAACCAGCACGATCATCGCCAAAAACACGAATGAAGACGGCAACAATCTCGACGTCGTACTGGCCGCCGCGAAGAACATCTCCGGTCCTTCCAATCTGATCATGTATACCACCGCCAATGCCGCGTCCGGCGTGATCGTTTCGACGTCCGATCCCTTGCTTGTTCCACTCGGCGCCCACGGCGGCCCGACGCGTACCCACGCATTGTCGGCTGGAAGTCCCGCCATCGACGCCGGAAAAAATCCGCAAGCCTTCGCGGCCGACCAGCGCGGCACCGGTTTCGCACGCGAAGCGCCCACCGGCAAACCCGATATCGGCGCGTACGAAAAACAAGCCGTCGACGACGAAATTTTCTACGACGGTTTCGGTGACGGCTGACGCCTGAGCGCTGCAGAAGCGGCGCCTCGGCGGAGCCGCCGCGGCGCTGACGGGCGCGGCCTCCGTGCTATGCTTTGCGTGCAGACAAGGCACGCGGAAATCCATCCGTGACGCCGTTTCCAAAGGCCGGCATACGGACACCGTGATCGACATACCCGGTTATCACATCTTGCGGCAGCTAGGCCGCGGCGGCATGGCGACGGTGTATCTCGCCACGCAGGAATCCGTGCAGCGCGACGTTGCGCTCAAGGTGATGTCGCCCACGCTGATGGCCGATGCGGATTTCAGCGAACGCTTCCTGCGCGAGGCGCGCATCGCCGCGAAACTGCATCATCATCACGTCGTCGCGATTCACGACGTGGGGCGCAGCGCAAACTACAACTACATCGCGATGGAATACGTCGGCGGCGAACCGCTGCTGCCGATGGACGGCACGCCGCGCGACGTGCAGTTCGCGCTGCGCATCGTGCGCGAAATGGCCGTGGCGCTGAACTACGCACACTCGAAAGGCTTCGTGCACCGCGACGTGAAGCCCGACAACATTCTGCTGCGCGAAGACGGCAGCTCCGCGCTCACCGATTTCGGTATCGCGCGTGCCAGCGATTCGGCCACGCACATGACGCGCACCGGCACCGTGATCGGCACGCCGCATTACATGAGCCCCGAGCAGGCGCGCGGACGGCAACTCGACGGACGCGCCGATTTATACAGCCTCGGCATCGTGCTGTACGAATTGCTGATGGGCCGCGTGCCGTTCCATGCTGAAGATTCGCTTGCCGTCGGCATCATGCACATCACGCAACCGATTCCGGTGCTGCCGGAAAATTTCGCCGCGTTGCAGCCGCTGCTTTCGCGCATGCTCGCCAAACAGCCCGAAGACCGTTTTCAGAACGGCGCCGTTCTCGCAGATGCCATCGAACAACTCGAATTCGCCATCGCGCAGGGCGAAATGCCGGAACTGCACTTGCCGCGCGAAGCGACGAAGCGGCAGTCGAGCGGAATCAATACGCCGACGCGCGCCATGCCGAAAACGCCGTTGCCGCCCGGATCGCGTCAACGCGCCGAACCGAGCATCGGCAGCATGGACGATATCGCCGCATCGCCGTCGCGGCGGTCGCGTGCACCGACCGCTCGCCCGTCGCGCATGCCGTGGATACTGGCGATCGTCGCCATCGTCCTCATCGGCGGCGGCTGGTCCGCGTACTACTACCAGAATCGCCTGCGTTCGCTGTTGCCGAGTACCGAACTCAACAGTTTGATCGCGCGCGGCAACAAGGCGCTCGCCGACGGCAGGCTCGTCGGCAACCAGAACGACAGCGCGCGCGAATTGTTCCAGGCGGCGCGCGCCATCGATCCCGACAACGACCAGGCGCGGCAAGGTTTGAATCAGGTCGGCGAGCGACTCGTCGAACACGCCAACACCGCGATCGCGAAAAACGATTTCGGCACCGCGCGAACCGATCTTGCAGCGGCCACCGAAGTGCTCGGCGGCGGTCCGGAAATCGAAGAATTGAAATCGCGCATGCGCGGCGCCGAAACACGGAGCACCAAGAGCGCCGAATTGCTCGATCGTGCCGATCAGGCGCTCGCCGCCGGTAAATTGCTCGGCTCCGGCAGCGCCGCCGATCTGTACAAGCAAGTGATGGAGAGCGACTCCACCAATTCGCTCGCGTTGAACGGATTGAACAACGTCGCCAAGGCGCTGGCGCAACAGGCGCGCGACGCCGTCGCCGCCGGCAACCTCGACCTTGCCAATCAACGCGTCGGCGACTTGACCGCGCTGTCGCCGAACAATGCGGCCATTCCCGAATTGCGCGCATCGCTTGCCAATCAGCACGCCGACAATTCACAGGCCGCCGACCAGCAACTTGCCCGCGCTGAAGCGCAATTGCGCGCCGGAAAACTCACGGGCAACGACGGCGCCGTCGTCCTGTTTCAAAGCGTAATCCGGCAAAATCCGCACGACGTACGCGCCAAAACGGGACTGCGCAAGATCGCACAGACGCTCATATCGCAAGCAAACACGGCGATGGATGTCGACAACGTTTCGCAAGCCGACGCGTTCATCCAGCAAGCTGAAACTGCGTCCGCCGACGCGCCGGAATTGCGGCCGGCGAAATTGCGCCTTCACGAAATGCACGAACAGATCGATATCGGCAAAAAGCAGGCCCAAGCCGTGACGCCCGCCGATGAGCAACGCATCCAGCCATTGCTCGACGATGCGGAGAAGGCGATGGCCGCCGGCGACTTGAACCGCACACCCGGCGATTGCGCGTACGACAAATATCGCGCCGTGCTGCGCATCGACGGCAACAACGCCAAAGCACTGGCCGGTTTGAACCGAATTCCCGCGCGCGCGAAAGAACTGTTCGAGCAGGCGATCAAGAACGGCACGCCGAACCGCGCGCGCGACTATGTCGATGCGATCTCGCAATCCGATCCCGGCGACGCGGCATTGCCCGCGCTGCGCGATCGTCTAGCCAATGCATTTCTCGACAAGGCCGAATCGAACATAGGCGAAAATCGCCGCACTGACGCCGCGTCGGCGTTGAAAGCCGCCCGCGAATTGAATCCCGGCAATGCGCGCTTGCCGTCGCTCGAAGCGAAACTGCAGTCGCTGAGCGGCTGATTCCACTTTTCCAAAAATATACATTGTCCTAATGTGCCTGATACTGCTTGCGTTGCATGTCGTGCCGAACCGGCCATGGCTGCTGCTCGGCAACCGCGACGAATATCACGGGCGTCCCAGCGCGCCGGCGGCGCAGTGGGATGATTCACCGGACGTTTTCGGTGGACGCGACCTGGAAGCCGGCGGCTCCTGGCTGGCTGTCAGCCGCGGCAATCGGTTCGCCGCCGTTACCAACGTGCGCGCCGGGCCGCCGATGCGCGGGCGGCGGTCGCGAGGCGCGCTCGTGGCCGATTTCGCACGCGGCGATCGATCGGCGCATGCATACGCCGACAACGTTGCAATGACGCGAACCGAATTCGGGCCGTTCAATTTCATTGCGGGCGACCGGAATTCCGCTTGGGCCGCCAGCAGTCTTGGCGAAAACGCGTGGGCGTTCGAGCGCGGCGTTCACGTGCTGAGCAACGGACCGCCGCAGCCGCGCTGGCCGAAAGCGCAACGATTGGCCGACGCGTTTTCCCGATGCGTCGAGGAAAATCGTTACGACGATGCGACGCTGTTGAACCTGCTTGCGGATACGTCGCCGCCGGAAGACGACGAGTTGCCGGACACCGGCATCGGTCTGGAGCTGGAGAGATTCCTGTCGCCTATTTTTATTCGTGGCAACGAGTACGGCACGCGTGCCAGCACGCTCGCGTATGCGCGTGACGATGGCACGTTCGTGTTGAATGAACAGCGATTTGGGCCACGAGGAATGGCGGAAGGCGGCACGCGGCTGGCGTTCTAGAGCGCTTCGACTCAGCTGCGTACGGCTTCGCCCCCGTCCGGCTGCCGCCACCTTCCCCGCTGCGCAGGGGAAGGATCGCAATTCGTACGGCTAGTCTGTTCCCTTCCTCTGCGCAGCGGGAGAAGGATCGCAATTTGTACGGCTTGTCTATTCCCTTCCCCTGCGCAGCGGGAGAAGGATCGCAATTTGTACGGCTTGTCTCTTGCCTTCCCCTGCGCAGCGGGGGAAGGTGCCCGAAGGGCGGATGGGGGCACTCTGTAACTGTATAAATCGAAAACGCTCTAGTGGCGCGTTCCATCGAGTATGCGTTTGAGCGATTCGCGTGCGGCGTCGAACGAAAAGTGGCGCGCAACATTTGCCAGACCGTTGTCGGATAATTTTTGCCATAACGCCGCGTCGGAATATCCGCGCACGATGGCGGCGGCGAAATCACCCGACGTGTCGGCGACGAGCACGTCGTCGCCTGCGCGCACGTGCATGCCTTCGACGGCCGGCGTCGTCGCGACGACGGGAAGGCCGTAGCTCATGGCCATGTTCACTTTTCCCTTCACGCCGGCGCCATAGCGCAGCGGCGCAAGTGCGAGCCGGCAGCCGTCCATGTACGGCGCGATGTCCTCGACGTAGCCGTGAACCACGATGCCGTCGTGCGCCAGTTCGAGAATGCTCGGCGGCGCCTTGCTGCCGATCACGTGCAGATTCACGTCGGTCAATTCCGCGCGCACGAGCGGAAAAACGTCGCGCACGAACCACAGCACGGCGTCGATGTTCGGCGGATGCTGAAAGCCGCCCACGAAAACGAGGTCGCGGCGCGCATCGAAATCCCGGCGGCGGCCGTGGACCGCATGCACGTTGGAAAGAACTTCGATGCGCACGTTCGGTACGTCGCGCGTCAGAATTTCCTTTTCCGCAGCGCTGACGACAAGGGTTATGTCGCTCGCGCGCATCAGCTTGATTTCCTGAGCGCGCGTGCGTGCGGCTTGTTGCGACAAAGCCTCGTTTGATACGAGCTCCGCCGCGCGCTGCTCGCGGAGATGATGCACATCGACGGTATCGAAGATCAGACGTGCCTGCGGTGCATGTACCCGAACGCTTTCGACATAGTTCGCCGCGACGTAGTGACGCGACAAAATCACCGCCGACAGCTCCGCGCCGTGATCGCGCAACCACGCGATCGGATCGGATACTAAGGGGTGATACAACGCCTGCACGCCCAATTCCTGCAAAGCGTGTGTGTATTTCCCGGCGTGCGCACGATTGTCGGGCAGAAAACTGACTGCATAACCGAACTCGCGCAACAGCCGCATCAGGTTCAACATGCGCAGCGAACCGGAATCCTGATCCGGCGTCGGCGTGTACGCATCGACGATCAGAATATGTCCGCGGTCGCGCCAGTTGGCCGCGCGCTCGGCACGCGACGCTTCGTTGATCGGCGCCGGCTGCGCGCCGAGCGGCATTTTCCACTTTTCCACAAATTTTTCGCGGTTTATCGTCTGATAGCGCTTCATGCCGCTGCCGACATCCGTTCCCGCGGTGATGCCTTCGAAGTGAACGATCACGGAGCTCGGCTCGAAGAAGACCTTTTTTCCCGCGGTACGCACCGCAAACGCGAGATCGGTGTCTTCGTAGTACGCGGGTGCGTAGCGTTGATCGAAGCCGCCGAGTTGGCGGAAGAACGATGCGCGCAACATGATTGCCGCGCCGGAACAGTAATCCGCTTCGCGCCGAAAGTTGTAGCGCGGATCGGCGGGGTCGCCGAAGCGGCCGTAGTTCCATCCCGATCCATCGCGAAACACGATGCCGCCGGCTTCCTGCAGCCGGCCGTCCGGATAGACGAGCTTCGAACCCACCAGACCGGCGTCGGGTTCCTGCATGAAGCAATCGAGCAGCGCCCGCAGCCAGCCGGCCATGACGACGGTATCGTTGTTGAGGAATACGATGTATTCGCCGGCCGCGATCTCGGCGCCGGCATTGCACGATCCGATGAAGCCCAGGTTTTTATCGTTGCGGGCGACGCGGATGCCAGCGATATCGTCCAGACGCTTAGACGTCTGATCCATCGAACAGTCGTCGACGACGATCGTCTCGAACGGAATGTCTTGCGCATGTTCAGCTATCGATCGCAAGCAAGCCGCGGTGTAGGCGATCTTGTTGAACACCGGAACGATGATCGAAACTCGCGGCGTGTCGCTGCGCGGTATCGCGAATGGCGCGAAACGTTCCGACGGCTCGGCGATACGCGGAGTGGCGAGCGGCAGGGGTTTGTTGCGAAACTCGTCCGCTGCGCGCTTCAACGTGCCGATGAGGCCGCGGCTCGCCAGGCTGCCGCGCGTGCGATGAACGACGGCGCGCATTCGACTGGCATTGAACTGCAAACGTACCTTGATCGCGCGCAGAAGCCGCACGGCGCCACGCAGTGGCCGCGTCACGCGCCATGAGGTGCTGGCGAGCAGCGCGTCGCGCTGGGCCGTCGTCGTATTCAAGTCGGCGTCGAGTTTGAGCGCCCATTGCGTTCGCGCGTCGAATTCGTCGCGCAGCGACGCGAGCGATTTCGCCGAACGCTTGAGCTGCGCATCCAGATCGAATCCCCACTCGCCGCGGCGCACGAGCTCTTTCTGCTGTTCCGCGATGCGATGCGCCAGCACGTTATTTTCGCGCCGCACATCGCCGAGTTCGCCCGCGCGTGTTTGCGCGACGAGGCGATCGATGTTCGCGGCACGTTCGACGCGATCGCTGTGACGGTGGTGCGCCGGCAGCAAATCGCCATAGTCCCGCGCCATGTCGTCGAGCGCGCGATGCGGAATTCGCGCCAGTGTTTGGCGTGCGCCGAGCAACAAGCCGCGATCCGTGTCCAATCGCGCGATCAGCGCAGCGACATCGGCGGGATTCGGCGCAACGAGAAAACCATCGATGCCATCGCGAATGCGTTCGGCAAGTGCGCCGAGACGCGTGGCGATCACCGGAATGCCGAAGCTGTTCAGCTCGGACAATGTGTAGCTGAAGGTTTCCGCGAAGTTCGGCAGGATAAGCGATGCATCGGGCGCGACGCTCGCCAACAGCGCCGGCAATTCGTCGCGGCGATAGTTGAGAAGGATGTGCACGTCGGGCTTGCCGAAGAATTCCTCGCTTTCCGGTCCCGCGCCGAGCAGGAAAATTTCCGAATGCTCGCGAATTCGCGGCAAAAGATCGCGCAGCATCGCCGCGGCTTTTCCGCGCCGCACGCGTCCGAGCACCATCAGGCGCAGACGTTTGCGCTGTGGCGGCGCGGGCAGCGGCAATGCCGTCGTGCTCGACCAGTGCGCCGTGCCGTGCGGGATGACACGTTGCGCCAGCGCGCCGACACGCGGCAGCAATTTGACGAACAGCGCGAGCGCCGATCGGCTCGGCGCGACGAGCGTTGCGCGAAGACGCAACAGTTCGTCGGCGAGACGTTCGCGCAAATCGAGCCAGTAGGCGGCATCGCGCTCGGCGAATTCGAAACCTGCGTCTGCTGTCGCCAGATCGGCGGCCATTCGCTGAGCGTCGAACGTAATCGACTCATCGTCGAGATTCCGATGCAGCAGCGGCCACAGCGGATAGAAGTCGTGCACGAAGTACGTCGTCGGCAGCCCGGTGCGCAAGGCGTCGAGGCTGTGACCGATCAGCGACGACACGAAAATCGCATCGACGGAAAAGTCGCGAATGATTTGCGACAGAAATTCCGCGTAGTCGCGATGCGCGGCGCGTGTGCTGGCGATTGGATCGGAAAGATCCACGTGCCGCAGCGCCGGCTCCGTCAGTGCACCGTCGCGAAGTTCGAGTGATTCGCCGAATTGCCGTCGCTCGAAATTTCCTCGCGCCATGAAAACGAGGTGATGCCGCGACGTATCGGCTGTCGCGAGATCGCGCACGAACCGCTCCGCGCCGCCGCCCCAGGCGTGCAACACGTGCAGGACGACAGGTTTCTCGTCGAGACCCGGATAGCCGCGCGATACCGGTGTTGCAAGCGCGCGCGACAACGCTTCGCGCAATTCGCCGAGAGCGGACGGTTGCGGCGGATCGTCGCCGGGCTTCGGCGACTTCGGGCCGCGCAGTTGGCGCGCCGGATCGGCGACATACAGGTCGCCTACCAACATCGCGCACAGCGGCGCGAAAGATGATGGCAGGATGGACGTCTGGATTTGTGCGATATCCAGCGCCCTCAACGCGGCGCCGCGCCATGCGCTCAGCAGCGTCGAAAACGTGGGCCATTGCAAAGGTTCGCGCCGGCCGTAGCGATGGGCCAGCGCATCGATTACGTCAGCGTCGGCGTTGCTCGATTCATCCGGCGGCAGCGCTGATCGAGCGGTGTCGACGTTGTCGAGCGGCGAAGCGACGAGCACATCAGGCAAGTCCAGCGCGCGCCGCAATCGCGCCAGCCAGAACGGCGGCAACGCAATGTCCGAGCGGACCAGAACCAGATCGTTGCCGGCAAATTGCCGGGCCGCGATTTTCAGCGCGCCAATAGCATCGGGCGCGTCGATGGTCTCGATCTGCGCGTGCGACGCTTCGGTACGCAGCCGATCGAGCCATTCCGCGCCGGCCGGCGCAGCGCCGAACGTGCAGATGCGCATCGGCGCGGAAGGGGAATTTTCCACAATACCGCTAAGTATACTTTAGCGGTGGCGGCCGAGCGAGGGCATGTCCTGTTCGGTATAGCCGGGCGGAATGGCGAAATCGCCGCCGCTCACGCCGCCATTCTGGACACTTTTCAATTGCACGACCTGCCGCACGTTGCCCGAATCGTCGTAATGCGTCATGCGCACGGGAAATTTATCCAGCGGCATCGAGGCCAATGGCGAGCGGAACATGCCGCCGGACATCTTTTCCGTCATCGTGCGCATTTCCTCGAACGCCTTGCGCACCGTGGCCTGATCGGCGCCCGAGATGCCGGCGTCGGCGACGTTGGCGAGACAGATGTCGTCGATGTGTTCGCCGCCTACCTGCGTGCGATACACCTGGCACGCGTAGCCGGCAACGCGGTCGCTGGCGCCGGTAGGCGTTACGCTCACGTCCATCTTCGCGCCCATGCCCGGGATTTTTCCGCCCATGCGTTCTTCGATCATCGCGCGTTGTTCCGGCGGAAGGTTCGCCAGCGCCGCATTCGCTTGCGCCATGGCGCCGGCGGCGGTGTCGACGACTTTCTGCATGTCCATGTATTGATGCTTGTCGTGCATGAGCACGGTCATCTTGCCCGACCGCGTGTCGACCAGCATGCTCACGTTGCCCGCGTCCGTGCGCAGCCGCCCATCGCCCAATTCGATGCGCGACATGCCGGGCATGTCGGAGGCGCTGCCGCCTTTCACGATCGCGTACTCGGCGCGAAAATCCGCCAGCGCGGTGCCTGACAACGCGCAACCCAATACGGCGATCGACAGCGAGAATCTGAGATGCATGCGGCGCTCCGATGGATAGAATTTCAACGTGCGATTATCCCGTAACGCTGCGTGCCTGTCACCGAACCGGCGCGCAGCCGCATCGGCTACACTGAAGGCTGGCACGGGTTGCAGCGTCGACGTCTTTGTCTTTTTTCAGCGGTCTGTCCTCTTTTTGCGGCGTACTCTGGCGCTGGCTGCGCGCACCGTTCTGGCTGGGCGTGGGCATCCTCGCGGGATTTCTCGGCCCGTACCTGATCTATCTCGACAGCCAAGTGCGTTCGCGCTTCGACGACCTGTCGTGGGATTTGCCGAGCCGCGTGTACGCGCGGCCGCTGGAGATTCGCGCCGGATCGCCGATGAGTGCGAAGGCGCTGAGCATCGAACTGGATGCGGCGCGCTACGTTCGCGCCGGCGAAGCGAAACTGCCCGGCACCTACGCAGCGAGCGGCGATCGATTCACCGTCGCGCGCCGTTCGTTCGCGGACGTCGCAGGCCGCGAGCCGGCGCGGCGTTTCGGCATCGTGCTGTCGAACGGCACGATCGCATCGGTGACGGACACGGATCGCGGCACGCCAGTCGAAAACGCGCGGCTCGATCCCGCCCGCATCGCCACGCTGTACGGCGCCGAACAGGAGGAGCGGCGCGTCGTGAAACTCGAGCAGTTGCCGCCGCTGATGGTCGCCGGATTGCAGGCTGTCGAAGACCGCGACTTCAAACGCCATCACGGCATCAACATCACGTCGATCGTGCGCGCGGCGTTCTCCAACATCGCCGCAGGACATGTCGTGCAAGGCGGCAGCACGCTCACGCAGCAGTTGGTCAAGAATCTTTTTCTCGATCGCGGCCAGCGCTTCACGCGCAAGTTCAACGAAGCGCTGCTCGCGCTGCTGATCGAAGCGCGTTACGACAAAAAGCGAATTCTCGAAGCGTATATGAACGAGGTTTTCCTCGGTCAGCAGGGCGGGCAGGCCGTGCACGGATTCGCCGCGGCGTCGGAATTTTATTTCGGGCGCGAACCGCGCGAGCTGACGACGCCCGAGATCGCGCTGCTCGTCGGATTGGTGCAGGGACCGAGCTTGTACGATCCGCGCCGTCACGCCGATCTCGCGCTGGCCCGGCGCAATCTCGTGCTGAACGAATTCTACGAAACCGGATTGATCGATGATGCGGCACTGAATACGTCTCGCGCCGCGCCGTTGTCGGTGCTGGAATCCTCGGGATTGTCCGCCAATCGCTCGCCGGCGTTCCTCGATCTGCTCCGCGCGCAACTGCAACGCGATTATCCGGCGGGCGAACTGCAGAGCGCCGGTTTGTCGGTTTACACGACGCTTGCGCCATCGACGCAGGCGCTCGCCGAACAAGCGCTCACGCAAACGCTCGATGCGCTCGGCAAGAAACAACCGGAATTGCAGGGAGCGATGGTTGTTACCGGCGCGCGCGACGGCGAAGTGCAGGCGCTGATCGGTGCGCGCGATCCTGCCGATCCCGGTTTCGATCGCGCGATCGACGCGAAACGTCCGATCGGGTCGCTGATCAAACCGTTCGTCTATCTGATCGCGCTCGCGCAACCGCAGACGTACTCGCTGGCGACATTGCTGGACGATTCCACCGTCGATCTCGTGCAGCCGAACGGCACGCACTGGACGCCGCAGAACGACGATCACGAAACGCACGGCCGCGTGCCGATGATCGACGCGCTCGCGCATTCGTACAATCTGGCAACGGTGCATCTCGGCATCGCACTCGGCGTCGACAAAGTGCGCGGCTTGCTGCAATCGTTCGGCATGGACGAGGCGATCAATCCGAATCCATCGCTGCTGCTGGGCGCGGTGGATTTGTCACCGGTCGAAGTGGCGCAGATGTATCAATACTTCGCCGCCGACGGACACGCCGTGCCGTTGCGCGCGGTGCGCAGCGTGCTCGACGCGCGAGGCAAACCGCTGCGGCAATACACGGTGAAAGCGGGCGGCGGCGATTACGTCGGCCCGGCGCGCTTGATAAGCTATGCCATGCAGGAAGTGACGACGCTCGGAACGGCGCGCGCGATCGCCGAACGCGGGCTGGCTAGTTTGCACGCCGCCGGCAAAACGGGCACCAGCGATTCGCAACGCGATTCGTGGTTTGCCGGTTTCACCGGTTCGCAGCTCGCCGTCATCTGGATCGGCCGCGACGACGACAAGCCGACCGGCCTGTACGGTGCCACCGGCGCGTTGCAGGCGTGGATCGCGCTGTTTCGCGAACTGCCGACCGCGCCATTGTCGGCATCGACGGAAGGCCTCGAAACGGCGTGGATCGATCCCGAATCCGGACAGCGCACGCAGGAACGCTGTCAGGGCGCGCGGCAACTGCCGTTTTTGGCGGGTCACGTGCCCACGGATACGGGACATTGCGTCTGGCAAGAGATCAAATCGATATTCGGCGGAAGCGATCCGCCGCGGAATCAGGACCACGGAAATGACGACATCGAGTAAATTTGTATATTTTGCGGCAATTGCGGCATCGGCGATTCTTTGCGGGTGCTCGCAACCGCCTGCGCCGCCGCAGGCGGTCGTGAAACCCGACACGAGCAATGCGATAACGAATATCCGCGCGGCCGGAAACCAGTTCGATTCGAGCGTCGAGGTGCATCCGCTGCGCGATCCGGCCGTGGATGGGTTGCTCGATCAGTCGCGGAAACTCGAAGCGCAGCAGCAGGCTGCGCAGGCGCTGGATCCCGTTGCGCGCGCGTTGAAGATCGCACCGAATTCGCCGGATGTTTTGCAATATCAAGCCGAATTGTTTGTGGAAATGGGCGATTGGAAGCGTGCCGTCGATTCTGCGCAGAGGTCGTACGATCTCGGGCCGAAGGTGGGTGCGTTGTGCGCGCGAAATCTGCAGACGCTTATTGAGGCGGGTAATGCGGTGAGCGATGCGAATGCTGTTGCTGTGGCGAAGCAAAAACTTTTGGGGTGTCGGGTGCCGGCGCCGAATCGGTTTTAGGTCGTCAGCTGTCGTTTGTCATTCTGGCGAAGGCCGGAGTCCAGTTCTTGCTTTTGATTTTTTGATGTTTGAGACGGAGCTTCCGCTCTGCGAGCGGGTCACTTCTTTGCTGGTGCAAAGAAGTAACCAAGAAACACCTTTTAAAAACAGAACGCCTAAAGAGGAGCTGCACCGTCAAGCACACCGGCGCGCAATACTCGCGCTGGTATGTCGGCGTCCCGTTCACCGCACCGCCAAGCAGCTCTGAATCGAAGAGCGAAAAGCGGCAAAACAAACTGTCTTTCTGCGCGCAGCGCGGGGCAGAACTGCTTGATAGCGATTGCATCTTTTTACCCCAGTTCATCAGCCGGGGGTCTGCGCAGGATTTCCGCTGTAGGTGCAGCTCCTCTTTAGGCGGTTTTTTTTAAAGGTGTTTCTTGGTTACTTCTTTGCACCAGCAAAGAAGTGACTCGCTCGCTGCGCGAGCGAAAGCCCTTTGAAAAAGACATTGAAGAGCAAAGGCAAGAAGCCGAATTCCAGCTTCGCCGAAATGACGAGCTTAAAAAGCCACCGACGCATCTATGTCATCATTACCCTAATGAAAACGACAAGAATCCGTGATGTCTAGATGCATCATCTGAGCGCCCGCGAACTGCTAGGCCCCGACGGCCCGTTCGCCAAGGAAGTCCCCGGTTTCGCCCCGCGCGAATCGCAACAGGCGATGGCCGACGCCGTAGAAGAAGCGATCGCCGACGGCCACAGTCTGATCGCCGAAGCGGGAACCGGCACCGGAAAAACATTCGCGTATCTCGTGCCCGCGCTGCGATCCGGCAAGCGTGTGATCGTCTCGACCGGCACGAAGACCTTGCAGGATCAACTGTTCCACCGCGATCTTCCGCGTGTCCGCGACGTGCTCGGCGCGCGCCTGCGCACGAGCTTGCTGAAAGGCCGCGCGAACTATCTCTGCTTATATCGGCTGGATCAAACGCACAAGGAAGGACGCCTCGCGTCGCGCGAGCAGGCGACGCACTTGCAAGCCACGCGCGCGTGGGCGCAACGAACATCGAGCGGCGACCGCGGCGAATTCGCCGACGTGCCGGAAGACTCGCCGTTGTGGCCGCGCGTGACGTCCACCGCGGAAAATTGCGTCGGTGCGGAATGTCCGATGTTCGCGGATTGCTTCGTCGTCAAGGCACGGCGCGCGGCGCAGGAAGCCGATGTGGTCGTCGTCAATCATCACCTTCTGTTCGCCGATCTTGCGATCAAGCAGGAAGGCTTCGGTGAAATTCTTCCTGGCGCGAACGCGTTCATTCTCGACGAAGCGCATCAGATTCCGGAACTGGCCGGCCAGTTTTTTTCCAGCAGTGTCACGTCGCGGCAAATCACCGAGCTGGCGAACGACGCGCTGGCCGAATGCGGCGCCGTGAGCGGTGCGTTGGCGAGCCTGCGCGAACCGATCGAAGCCATCGCGCCCGCGGCGAAAAAAATGCGGCATTCGCTGGACCGTTTGCCGGTGAAAGGCGGGTTCGCCGCTGTCGAAAACGATGCCGACGTTCAAACCGATCTGCACGCGTTGAACGACGCATTGCAGGTGCTGACCGATGCGTTGAAAAAACAATCCGAGCGCTCGCGCGGCTTGGGGAGCGTCTACGAACGCGCGTCCGACGTGCATCGGCGATTGCAGGACGTCACCGATGGCTGCGCAAATGAGGCCGTACATTGGTATGAGTTGTCGCCGCACGGCTTCGCGTTCCACGCCACGCCGCTGGACTTGGCGCCGCCGTTGCGCGCTTTGCGCGAGCAAAGCAATGCGACCTGGATTTTCACGTCGGCCACGTTGTCCGTCGCGGGCGAGTTCCAGCATTTCTCGCGTCAGTTGGGACTCGAAGATCCGGTGGCGATGAGTCTCGCGAGTCCATTCGATTTCACGCGCCAGGCATTGGCCTATGTGCCGAAAGGATTGCCCGAGCCGAACGATCCGAGTTACACCGAATGTGTCGTAGCGGCCGCACGTCCGGTACTCGATGCCGCGCGCGGCCGTACCTTCATTCTGTTCACGTCGCATCGTGCGTTGCGCCGCGCGGCGGAATTGCTCGTCGATATTCCGTATCCGCTGTTCGTGCAGGGCACGGCGCCGCGGCATCAGTTGCTCACGGAATTTCGCGAATCCGGCAACGGCGTGCTGCTCGGCGCGGCGAGTTTTTGGGAAGGCGTCGATGTCGCCGGTGAAGCGCTCAGTTGCGTGATCATCGACAAACTGCCGTTCGCAGCGCCCGACGATCCGGTGCTCGAAGCGCGGCTTTCCGCGTTGCGCGAAAACGGCGGAAACCCTTTTTTCGACTGGCAAGTTCCAGCGGCGGTGATCGCGTTGAAGCAGGGCGCGGGGCGTCTCATCCGGGATATCGCCGACCGCGGCGTGCTGATGCTGTGCGATCCGCGCATCACGTCGCGCGCGTACGGAAAACTGTTCCTGAAAAGTTTGCCGCCATTGCCGCTCACGCGCGAACTGGGCGACGTACAGAAATTCTTCGACGCATGAGCACGATCGAACGCACCGAAGTCAACGGCAAGCCCGTGGCGATCGGTGATTTGCGCCGGCTCGCCGCGACCAACTATGGGCACTTCACGGCGATGCGTGTCGTCGACGGCAAGGTGCGCGGCTTGCAGTTGCATCTCGACAGGCTAAAACGATCAACACGGGAATTGTTCGGCAGCGACCTCGACCCCGCGTTCGTTCGCGACTGTCTGCGTCGCGCGATTGCAGGCGACGCCGGTCCGCTGTCCGTTCGCGTGAACGTGTTTTCGCGTGCGTTCGATCGCGAACATCCCATCGCGACGGTCGACGCGGATGTGCTCGTCATGGTCAATCCCGCAGGTCAGCCGCCGGATATGCCACTGCATGTGAAATCATTCCGCTACGAACGCGAATCGCCGCAGGTGAAACACGTCGGTACGTTTCCGCTGTTTCACCATCGGCGTCTGGCGCGGCAGGCAGGCTATGACGATGCGCTTTTTATCGACCGCAACGATTGCGTTTCGGAAGGATCGATCTGGAATGTCGGATTTTTCGACGGCGAAAGCGTGGTGTGGCCGGATGCACCGCAACTGGAAGGCGTAAGCAAACAGTTGTTGCAGCTCGGTTTGGCAAGATGCGCCGTGCGCAACGAGGTTCGATCGGTAGCGCTGAGCGACATCGGTCTGTATCGCGCGGCGTTCTTTACCAATTCGTCGCAGCCGGTGCGCGCGATTGCACGCATCGACGATACCGAGTTCGCCATCGACGCTGGATTCAACGCCATGCTTTCGTCCTGTTACGATAGCAATCACGATGAACGAATTTAGGAATCGCACATGGCGCGCGTAACCGGTTTGGGCGGATTCTTCTTCACGTCGCGCGATCCGAAGGCGCTTGCCGACTGGTACGCGAAACACCTCGGTTTGCCGATCAGCGATTTCGGCGGTGCGATGTTCGGCGAAGACGAAAAGCGCGCGGGCTTCACGCTGTGGTCGCCGTTCAAGGACGACACCGATTATTTCAAACCCAGCACGAAGGATTTCATGATCAATTTTCGCGTCGACGATCTCCATGCACTGCTCGCGCAGTTGCGCGGTGGGGGTGTTCAAGTCGACGAGAAAGTGCAGGAATCCGAATACGGGCGATTCGGCTGGTTCATGGATCCGGAAGGCAATCGGGTGGAGTTGTGGGAGCCGCCGGCGCAATAGCCCGCGTCAGCGCCCGTTTCGCCCGCATTCGGGCCGATCTCGATCCCGCTCGCGCTAGCGTTGTTTTCTGTAATGGCGTCACCGTCATTCCGGGACTGCGCGATGCTGACGAACGTAATTCACTCTCCAACCTTCAAAGTGTTCGGCATCGCGCTGCTCGCGTTGCTCATGCTCATTCCGCTGGGTGAGGTGCAGGGACTTATCGGCGAACGATCGGCGATGCGCGCGACGGCCGTGAATGCCATCGCCGAAGGCTGGGGCGGCGCGCAGAAATTGGGCGGCGCGGTGCTTGCGGTGCCGCACGCCATTCGCGTGCAAACGGCGAATGGCTGGACGACGCAGGAAGTTGTCGAAATCCTGTTGCCTGACGAACTCACCGTCGACGCGGTGATGCAAACGGAAGAACGCCATTACGGCATCTACAACACACCCGTGTATACCGCTGCAATAAAAGTGAGCGGACGTTTTCGTCCTGAAGATCTGGCGGGATTGCCGGACGCCGACTCGTACCTGTGGCAGCGCGCCGAATTGCGAATTCCGATCTTCGATGTGCACGGCATCCGCCGCATTTCCTCAATGAACATCGATGGCGGCGACCACGCGTTCACGCCGAGCGAAAACGGCGTCGCCGGCATCGGTGCGGTTGCCGTTGCGTTCGACATGAGCAGCGGCGTCCGCGACGCGCACGCGTTTCGATTCGACATGACGCTGGCAGGCACGGAAAGTTTGCATGTCGCACCGATGGCGCGACGGACGTCCGTTCACATCACTGCGCCATGGCCGCATCCCACCTTCAACGGCATGTTCCTCCCTGCGACTCGTCGCGTCGACACGTCGGGATTCGACGCAACGTGGCAAGTGCTCGATCTGAACCGCCGCTTCGGCCAGCATTGGCGCGAGGGCAGCGAACGTCAAGGCGACGTCAATGCCGCCGCGTTCGGCGTCGCGCTGTACCAACCCGCGGGGACTTATCAACAGAACGATCGCGCCGGCAAATACGGACTTCTATTCATTGCACTGACGTTCGTCGTATTTTTCTTGTTCGAAGTGCTGAAGAAACTGCGTGTGCATCCCGTGCAATATCTGTTGGTCGGGCTCGCACTCGCGACGTTTTACGTCGTGCTTCTCGCACTCTCCGAACAGACAGGATTCACGGCGGCGTATGCAGCGGCGGCATTATCCGTCGTTCTTATCGTCAGCAGTTACGCGGCTGCGATCCTCCACGCGTGGCGCGCCGGCGCCGTGCTCGGCGCAACGATGACGCTCGTCTATGTGCTGCTCTATGGACTGATCGTCAGCGAACAGCATTCGCTGCTCATGGGTGCGATCGCGCTGCTCGTCACCGTCGCGACGTTGATGCATCTCACGCGCAAGGTCGATTGGTATTCGGCCACCGCCGCAGTCGCGCCGGCGTTCGCGCCCAAGTAGGATAGCGCCGTGCCCACGCTCATCGCCATCGAAACCTCCACCGAAAACTGCTCCGCCGCGCTTTTGCGCAACGGCGCAATAATCGAGCGCAGCGAATTTGCTCCGCGCCGTCACGCGGAATTGATTTTGCCGATGCTCGAATCGTTGTTGAACGAAGCGGGTTTGTCGCGGCGCCAGCTCGATGCGATTGCGGTGGGGCGCGGTCCGGGCGCGTTCACCGGCGTGCGGTTGGCGATTTCCGTGGCGCAGGGAATTGCGCTCGGCTTGGACATCCCCGTCGTGCCGATATCGTCGCTCGCCGCTTTGGCGCACGATACGCCCGCCGACATCGGCGAAGCGATTCTTGCGACGATCGACGCGCGCATGGGCGAAGTCTATGCGGGCGCGTTTCGGCGCAACGTAGACGGTCTCGTCGAACCGATAGGCGCGGAGTCCGTCAGTCCGGCGGGCATGGTCGTCGTTCCGAAATCCACACGTGGACAAAGCGAAGAATGGTTCGTGGTCGGCAGCGGATGGGGCGCGTATCAAGGCGCATTGGCAGCGCGATTGCCCGGTCCGTTGCGTTGGGCCGACGGTGCTCGCTGTCCGCAAGCACGGGCGGTGGCGATGCTTGCCGCGCCGCAATTTGCGACGGGCCATGGCGTCGCGCCCGAATTCGCGTTACCGGTTTATTTACGCGATAAAGTCGCGCTCACGCTCGACGAACAACGCGCGCGCTGACACGCGTCACTCGCGTTATCAAGGCTTGTGCAGCACCACGGCAAATGCCTGACCATCTTCATGCGCGGCGTTCCAATGCGCGATTTCAAGCCCGAGCGCGTGAGCCTGTTGTTCGAACCAGCGCTCCGAAAAATACGTGATGTGGGCAGGAACGTGCAGATAGGAATAATCGCGCCACGCGGCGATGTCTGTCGACGCCGTCCAGCCGGGCGGGCGAAACGGTGCGGTCATGAAAACGTTGCCGCCGCGTGCGAGCAGTGCCGCGATGTCTTTCAGTATCGCCGCGGGATCGGCGAGATGTTCGATTACGTGAGTCAACGAAATCAAATCGTACGGTGCACGATCGGGCAGCGCGTCTAACGTGCCGACGAAATAGGTATCGACCCACGGACACGCCTGCGCGCATTCGCCGCTCACGTCTTGCGCAACGGTGTGTGCATTCGGATTCTGGCCTTTCGCCGCGCGCGAAACCCAGGCGAGGCCGGCGCCGATTTCCAGCACTCGGCACGGTTCGTCGCGCAGCAATTGCAGCGACGCAAGCTCGGTGCCGTAGTAGTCGAGAATTTTGCGGACTTGTTCCGGATCGGTGTAATGATCGCTGGAGAACTGTACGGAATCTTCGTAAAGCAGCTTGAGATCCGACGCATTGGGCAGCGGATGCAAGTATACGACGTCGCATTTGCGGCAATGTTGCAATGTATATTGTTTCGTCTGGAAATTTCCCGGATGCGTGGGCGCAACCGAACCTATGGTCGAGGCCGCTCGTTTTCCGCACAGGCGGCAGCGCGTTCCGAAAAGCGAATCGAGCAATGTCATTGCGCTGCCAACTCCGGCGCCATAAACGGCGATGAATGGACGGCGATTGTATAATGACGCCCATTCGTTTTCCCTTATCGGCGCATCATGATTCGGCCTGAAATATTGCAAGACGCCAGTGTTCACGCGCGCGCATTTCGCGACGCGCGGCCGTTCAAGTACGTCGTCATCGAGGGATTTCTCGATCCGTCCGTCGGTCGCCGGATGCTCGATGAATTTCCGAGTTTCGAGGATCGTTACGCACTGAATGAAATGGGCGAAGTGGGCGGCAAGGCGGTGCGCATGGATGTGCGCGACGTATCCGACACGTATCGCTCGATCGACCGCTATCTTCAGACGCGCGAATTTCTCGATTATGTCTCGACGGTCACCGGAATTCCCGATCTGCTTTACGATCCGGATTACGTCGGTGGCGGGACGCACGAGAACCGCGACGGCCAAGGCCTCGAACAGCACGTCGATTTCAATTTTCATCCGGGCACGCGCTGGCATCGTCGGCTGAATCTGATCGTGTATCTGAATCCGGAATGGGACGATGCGTGGGGCGGAGCGCTGGAACTGCAGACCGACCCATGGCAGGGCGATACGCGCGGGCCGCGTATCGCGCCGCTGTTCAACCGCGCAGTGATTTTCGAAACGACGGAAAAATCCTGGCACGGATTCTCGCAAATCACGCTGCCGAGCGAGCGAAAATCGCTGTCGCGAAAATCGTTCGCGATTTATTTGTACACGCGCGAACGTCCGGCGGATGAAACGGCTGCGTCGCATGCGACCGTGTACGTACCCGACACGATGCCATCGACACTGCAGGCCGGTAAAACACTTACCGGCGACGATATCGCCGAATTGAACGCGCGCTTCGGGCGTCTGCGGGGCCAGCTCAAATTTCTCTACGAGCGCGAGAAAGAATTCGCATCGCAGCTCGGCAGTGTGGAAGGAATGCTTGCGGAGACGCGCGGCGCGCTTCGAATGCCGCTGCAAGGTTACGCGACACAGCCACAGGCGCCGCAGGGTTTATCGCCGGACGGTTGGGTCGGGCAGGACTTCCACGTGCAATTCATTCCGACGCGAAAAGCGAGCGGCATCGTGCTCGAAGTGTGGGCGCCATCGCATCTCGACGAGAATCAGACGCTAGGCATCGCAATGAACGGCAAGCGGTGGGAACACCACATCCCGCGTGGCGCGCGCAGCACGATCGAATTGAACGCGAACCTCGACGCCGGCGCGACGGTGGCGCTGACGATTCGCGCGAGCCGCGCTTTCAACCCCGCGCGTGTGGGCGAATCCGGCGATGCGCGGGATCTTGCGTGGAAACTGCTCGATGCGTGGTTGATTCAGCGCTGAGCCGGCACGGGCGCTGCGTTCGCCGGCACGTAGCGCGAGAGATCGTACATCGTATAGTTGACGTCGGGAATCGATGTCACCGATGGATTATCGATCAATGATCGAATGGCGGGCATCACCGATGGAAAGCGGCTGCAACGGCCTGCGTCGTCGCCGTTGGGAACGATGAGGAATTCAATTTTGTCGCGCACGATGAAGTCGAGAAAGGCGGCTTGCGACGCGACGTATTCGCGTCTCGAATACGCGACGGTTTCGACGCTTTCGACGCGGGCGGGCAAACGCATGCTGATGCTCTCATCGACGCAGTCGAGCACGCGCGCGGCGCGATGAAGATGACGCAGATACGGCTCGATCGTGCCGAGTCCGCTATGCAGCATCAATGAACGGTTGTATTTGCGAAAATCGTGTATGCCACGATGGTAGTTGAGGTCGAAACCATGCGTGCCGGGCGCCCAGCTAGCGCTCAGGAAACTGTAAGTTGCCTGGAAAGCGACGAAAGCAAAAAAACACGCGATGCCGATCGTTCGGGTCATCGATCGCAAGGCGAGCGACCGCGAAAAACTGTTCGCGCCGATGAGGATGGCCGGTACGAGCGGCGCGATGAAATAATTTCCGTCGCTGCCGCGCACGCCGTAGCCGATGCCGAACATGACGAGCAGACCGCTCAACATGAGCGACTTGCCGATCGTCAGTGTGGCATTCGACGGTATCTTTTCGAATCGCCACAAGAGCGATGCGGCTAGAAAAACAATGCCGCACCAGAGCCAGATGTTGCCCGTCCAGGCGACCAGAATGTGTTCCAGTAATTGCGGTCGGAACAACAGATCGATCGCGAGTTGCGGGATATCTTCCCAGTTCGGGATGCTCGTCCAACCCAAGGTGCCGGCCGGCGGTCTCAGTTCGAATCCTATACGTGTCCACAAGTGGAAAAATGCATCCGGACCGATCGTCGGCATGCCGGCCAGGACGATCGTGCGGGCCGTGACGAACGCGGTGACGATGATGGAAAGCACAAAAACCGCAATCGCGATTCGTCGTTCCGGCACGGAATCGTGTGCTGCCTGCCGCTGCCGCTCGCGCAGCACGAGCCACGCCACCGCAAGTGCGATCATGGTCGAGAAGGGCAGCGCGGTCAG
>DATAVJ010000007.1:0-34750 GCA_036267795.1 Rudaea sp. | reverse complement strand
AGCGAACACGCTGCTTGCGCTGTCGTCGCCGACGATCCAGCGGAAACCGATCGCTTCCGCATCGCGCCGATGCAGCGATTTTTCCCGGCGATAAACGCGGTTGAGATCGGCGACCAGACGCTGCACGCCGGCGTGCGCGGGATCGTTGAGCAAGCCCCAGTCGATTTCGCCCTGATAATTCCACTCGCGGATTTCCGCAAGCTCGCAGCCCATGAACAGCAGCTTCTTGCCGGGGTGTCCCCACATCAGCGCATAGCACGCGCGCAGGTTGGCGAACCGCTGCCAGCGGTCGCCCGGCATCTTGCCGAGCATCGATTTCTTGCCGTGCACCACTTCGTCGTGCGAGAACGGCAACACGAAGTTTTCCGAAAAGGCGTATAGAAGGCCAAACGTGATGTCGTTGTGGTGCCACTTTCGGTAGATAGGATCCTTCTGGAAATACTGCAGCGTGTCGTGCATCCAGCCCATGTTCCATTTGTAGCCGAAGCCGAGGCCGCCTTGCTCTACGGGCCGGCTTACGCTCGGCCATGCCGTGGACTCTTCCGCGATAGCGACGGCGCCCGGACAGCGTTCGCGCAGCGCACGGTTCATTTCGCGCAGGAAATGAATCGCTTCGTAATTCTCGCGGCCGCCGTGCACGTTCGGAATCCATTCGCCGCTGCGCCGGCTGTAGTCGCGGTACAACATCGAGGCGACGGCATCGACGCGCAGCGCGTCGATATGAAAGCGTTCGATCCATTCCAGCGCGCTGGCGATCAGGAAACCGCGCACTTCGTTGCGCCCGAAATTGTATACAAAGGTATTCCAGTCGGGGTGAAAACCTTCGCGCGGATCGGCGTGTTCGTACAAGGCCGTGCCGTCGAAGCGCGCCAGGCCATGCGCGTCGGTGGGAAAATGCGCGGGCACCCAGTCGACGATGACGCCGATGCCTTCGGCATGACAGCGGTCGACGAATGCCGCGAGATTCTGCGGCGCGCCGAATTGTGCGGCGGGCGCGAACAATCCGAGCGGCTGATAACCCCACGATCCGGAAAACGGATGCTGCGTGATCGGCAGAAGTTCGATATGCGTGAAGCCGAGCGCACGCACGTACGGCACCAATCGTTGCGTCAGCATCAGCCACAGATCGCCGCCGTGCTGCAGCCAGGACGGCGCGTGAACTTCGTAGGCAGAAACCGGCGCATCCGTCGCCTGCCGCGCGGCGCGTTCGACGAGCCAGCCCGCGTCGGTCCACACAAACGGCTCCGGAGACGTGACGACCGACGCCGTTGCCGGAGGAATCTCCGCTTCGCGCGCGCACGGGTCGGCTTTCAACGGCAACAATTCGCCTTGCGCGCCGATGATTTCGAATTTGTAGCGCTGGCCCGCGCCGACGCGCGGCAAGAAGATCTCCCATACGCCAGCGCCGTGCCGGACGCGCATCGAATGGCGGCGGCCATCCCACGCGTTGAAATCGCCGACGACGGAAACGCGCCGTGCATTCGGCGCCCAAACGGCGAAGTGGGTGCCGGCGACGCCGTCGACGGTTGTCGCATGCGCACCGAGTACGTGCGCCAATTCGCGATGCGTACCTTCACCGATCAGGTGCAGATCGAGTTCGCCGAGCAACGGGCCGAACGAATACGCGTCTTCGATTTCCTCGATCGCGTCCGGCCAATGAATGCGCAAGCGATACGGCTGCTTGCGTTCGAGTTTTCCCGCGAACAACCCATTCGAATGTATTTTCTGAAGTTGCGAGAGCAATTCGCCGCTGGTCGAAATAGCCGCCACGGACGTCGCGCCCGGCATGAACACGCGCACGACGCGCGATTTGCCCACATCGTGCGGGCCGAGAATGCCGAACGGATCGACCGCTGTTCCCGCGACGATGGCGTTGATCGCCGCGGCGTCGATTCCGATATCGTCGATAGTGCGCGGTGCTTTCATGCGCCGCTCTCCGGTTCGACGGACCGGATCAGACCGAGCAGCGGAACGTGCGCCCAGTCCGGTCGGTTGGCGAGTTCGTAGCAAAGTTCGTACGCGGCTTTTTCTATCACGAAAAGCTGCAGCAGGTTTTCGCCGATGTCGGAATCGGTACCCACGGTTTTGCGATACGCTGCGAGGAAAGCGCCTTGCGACGCGGTGAGGAATTTGCGCAGCAGACGATCGCGCGTATCGCGCATCGGTGCGGTGAGCCGCGCATCGTCGCGCGCGCCGACGAAGGCGACGGCATAGTCCAGCGACCGCAACAGCCCCGCGACATCGCGCAGCGGACTGGACTTCGCGCGACGCCGCTCGAGAGCCGCGTGCGGCTCGCCTTCGAAGTCGACGATGATCGCGTCGCCGCTGGATACGAGAATTTGTCCGAGATGGAAATCGCCGTGAATGCGCGTCTTGATCGTCCCGCCCGGATGACGCAGCGCGCGCGCGCGATCGACGAGCGCGGTGCGGTATTCGCGGAGCTTCTCGACGAGTGCCTGCGCATTCGAAAGAGTGGAAGGCGCAACACTGTCGAGCATCGCGTAGGCGCGATCGATCTCGCTCGCGGCATGCGCGCGCCAGCGTTCGATATCGTCTTCGTCGGCAATCTCGGGTGCAAACGCGGGATCGTCGCTGCGCATCGCCAGTGCGCCATGCAGCTCGCCGAGTGCACGTCCCATGGCCGCTGCGAACGATTCGTATTCTGCGAACTGTTCGCCGTTGGCCGATGGTTGCTGTGCTGCGATGACGCAATCGTCGACGATGCGATCGAGGTAACCGAGCGTGTATTGCCACGCGTCGCCCTGGTTGCGCACGAAGGCGTGCATGATTGCCAGCGTGGTTTCCCCGGTCCGATTTGCAAGCGCGATTTCACCCAGAAATGGCGCCACATGCACGACGCCGAGTTCGCGCAGGCGGCGACCCATTTCCGTCTCCGGGTGAACGCCCGGTTGCGGATGGCGCAACACTTTGAGCACCGCGCGGTCGTCGTACACGAGCGAGCTGTTGGATTGTTCGGCCGATAGCCAACGCAATGGCGCGTCGGCAAGACCGCCAAGATCGACGCCGGATTCCAAACGGAAATGCAGTTCGCCGTCGTTCGCCGCCAGCGTCGCGCGGCGGGCGAGGGCATCGAGCAGCACGCGCGCGAACGCGGGGACCGCGAATGCATCGGTCAACACGCCGACACGCGATCCGCGGCGCACGTTGGCGAGCGAGAGCTGGCGCGCCAACACCGGCGCATCCTGGTTTTCCCAGGCGATGCCCAGCGGCAGTAAATAAAATTGTTCGCCGTCGGAAAACTTGACGGTCACGCTGAACAGAGCCGGCGCGTCCGGGGCACTGCCGAGCGATGCGATGAGAGCCAACTGCGCGCCTGTGGGCTTGCGGTCTTTCGCGCCAAACCATCGCCGTGCCTGCAGATACGCGGGGAGAATGTCGCGTTCGATTTGCGTGCGCAGCGCATCGGCGGCCACGTCGGCCATGCCGCGGCGCAAAACGAGCGTCGTGTATTCGCTCATCATTTCCGGCGCGGCGGCGTGCCAGTCGGGCGCGCCGTCGGCGCTGCGCAGATCGAACCAGTAAAATCCGAACGGCGGCAGCGTGAGCAGGTAGGTCAATTCGCCGATGGGTGGAAACGCGGCGCCACCGGTCATCTCGACGGGAACGCGCCCCGCGAACAGGCGCAGATCGAGTTCCACGGCCTGCGGCGAGCGCGCGAGATTTGCCACGCATAAAACGATCTGCGAATCGTTGCGGCGTAGATACGCGAAAACTTTGCGGTTGCCCGGATACAGAAATTCCAGCACGCCGCGGCCGAACACCTGATGCTGGCTGCGCAGCGCGAGCATGCGCCGCGTCCAGTTCAGCAGCGAATGCGCATCACGTGTCTGCGATTCGATATTGAGCGACGCATAGCCGTACAGCGGATCCATGATCGCCGGCAGCACGAGGGATTCCGGATCGGCGCGCGAAAATCCACCGTTGCGGTCGGGGGACCATTGCATCGGCGTACGCACGCCGTCTCGGTCGCCGAGGTGGATGTTGTCGCCCATACCGATTTCATCGCCGTAATAAATAACGGGCGTTCCGGGCATCGACAACAGCAGGCTGCTCATCAATTCGATGCGCCGGCGATCGCGTTCGAGCAACGGTGCAAGGCGGCGACGGATGCCCAGATTGATGCGCGCCCGCCGATCGGATGCGTAGACTTCCCACAGATAATCGCGCTCGTTGTCGGTAACCATTTCGAGCGTGAGTTCATCGTGATTGCGCAGGAAGATCGCCCACTGGCACGTCGGCGGAATTTGCGGCGTCTGCCGCATGATGTCGGTGATCGGAAAACGATCTTCTTTCGCGATGGCCATGTACATGCGCGGCATGAGCGGAAAATGGAACGCCATGTGGCATTCGTCTTCGGCGCCGAAATATTCCTGCGTGTCTTCCGGCCACTGATTGGCCTCGGCGAGCAGCATGCGATCCGGATATTTCGCGTCGAGTTCGGCGCGGATCTTTTTCAGGATCGCATGCGTTTCCGGAAGATTCTCGTTATTGGTTCCCTCGCGCTCGACGAGATACGGCACAGCGTCGAGCCGCAATCCGTCGATGCCGAGATCGAGCCAGAACTCCATCACTTTCAGAACTTCTTCGAGCACGCGCGGATTGTCGAAATTCAAATCCGGTTGATGTGCATAGAAGCGATGCCAGAAATAGGCATTCGCAACCGGGTCCCACGTCCAGTTCGATTTTTCGGTATCGCAAAAAATGATGCGCGTACCGGCATAGCGCTGGTCGTTGTCGGACCACACATAAAAATCGCGCGCGGCCGAACCCGGCTTGGCGCGGCGTGCGCGCTGGAACCAGCGATGCTGATCCGACGTGTGGTTGATGACGAGTTCGGTGATGACGCGAATGCCGCGCGCATGCGCTGCATCGATGAAACGGCGAACATCCGCCATCGTGCCGTAGTCGGGATGCACGGCGCGGTAGTCGGCGATGTCGTAGCCGTCGTCCTTGCGCGGCGACGGATAGAACGGCAGCAGCCATAGCGCGGTGACGCCGAGACGCTCGATGTAGTCGAGCTTCTCCGTCAATCCGGGAAAATCGCCGATGCCGTCGTTGTTCGAATCGAAGAACGATTTGACGTGAAGCTGATAGATGACCGCGTCTTTGTACCAGAGCGGATCGTTCGGCACGGCGGGGCGGGGTGGCATATCAGCGATCTCTCTCAGCGCGCACGCGCCAGATGCGGTAGGGGCTGCGCGGCTCCAGACGGATGCGCTGGTTTTTGCCGCGCCATTCGAACGCATGGGCGCCGATCAATTCTTCCGTCAGAAGCATGCCGTTGTCGTCCAGTCCGAATTCCCACAGCGGAAGTTCGACGTCGGATTCCTGCGCGTTGTGCGGATCGAGGTTGATCGCCGTCAGCAGCACGTTGTCGCGCGAGGGCGTGGCTTTCCCGAAGTACAGAATGTGGCTATTTGTACTTTTATAAAAATTGATGCCGAGATGCGTGTGCAGCGCCGGATTTTCACGGCGGATGCGGTTGAGCTGCGAGATTTCCGCGACGATGTTGCCGGCAGCATTCCAGTCGCGCGGGCGCAGTTCGTATTTCTCGGAATCCAGATATTCCTCCCTGCCCGGCAATGCGGCCGCTTCGCAGAGTTCGAAGCCGCTGTACATGCCCCACAACCCCGACAACGTCGCTGCCAGCGCCGCGCGGATCAGGAATCCCGCACGCCCGGAATCCTGCAGGAAGACAGGATTGATGTCAGGCGTGTTGACGAAAAAATTCGGGCGCAAAAAATCGCGAACGGGCGGCGCATTCAACTCGCGCATGTACGTTTCGAGTTCGCCGCCTGTGTTACGCCACGTGAAATACGTGTACGACTGGGAAAAACCGAGCTTCGCCAGGCGGTGCATCAATTTCGGCCGCGTGAACGCTTCGGACAGGAACAGCACCTCCGGATCGAGCGCGCGCAAATCGGCGATCAGCCACTCCCAGAACGGCAGCGGTTTGGTGTGAGGATTGTCGACGCGGAAAATCTTCACGCCTTGTTTCATCCAGAAGGCGACGATGTCCCGCAGCGCCGTCCACAATGCCGGCTTGGCGTCCTTCGCATAGAAATCGACGTTGACGATGTCTTCGTATTTCTTCGGCGGATTCTCCGCATAGCGCATCGAGCCGTCCGGCCGCCACGTAAACCAGCCGGGATGCTGCTTTATCCACGGATGATCGGGCGAGCATTGCACGGCGAAATCCAGCGCGATTTCCAACCCGTGCTTTTTAGCTTGCGCGATCAGTTTCTTGAAATCCTGCAGCGTGCCGAGTTCGCGATGGATGGCATCGTGGCCGCCTTCCGCCGAACCGATGGCATAAGGACTGCCCGGTTCGCCCGGCTGCGATGTCAGCGCGTTGTTTTTTCCCTTGCGGTTTGTCGAGCCGATCGGATGAATCGGCGGAAAGTACAAAACATCGAAACCCATCGACTCGATGCGCGGCAGTTGTGCGATCACATCCGCGAAGGAACCATGCTTGCCGCCGCGGCCCTGCGAGCGCGGGAACAACTCGTACCACGCCGCAAACACCGCCGCCCGACGTTCCGCCAGGACGGGATATTCAGCGCACGCGCGCGACTGAAAAGAAGGCTCGCTCGCGTTGGCCATCAGATCGGCGGCATCCGGCGCGAGAATACGTGCCGCCGGATCGCGCACTGAGGCGATCTCGCGGCTGAGCTTGCGAAGCGCCGTTCGGAATTGCGCCGGTGCGGCGCTGACGGTGCGGTCGATGAACTGGCGGATTTCTTCGACGTCGAGCGCAATGTTTTGTCGCGCGGCCGTTTTCTTTTCAAGCGAGGAGCGCAGACCGGCGAATTCGTCGATTCCGGCTTCGATGGTATAAAAGTATAATCCTTGCCGACGCAGCGGAAATTCCGCACGCCAGCGATCGTTTCCGAGCGCGCGCATGCGGACGCAATTCCACGCGTCGCGATCCGCTTCGCGCCACAGCAGGCGCACGGCGAGCATCGGATGTCCGTCGCTGAAAACGTCGGCTTCGACGACGACCGAATCGCCCACGACGCGCTTGGCAGGGAATCGCGCCTCGTCCACGTTCGGCGCGATCGATTCGATGACGACGCGCGGCGCCGCGATCGCTTTTTTCACGGCATTTTCCGGCAGCGCTGCCGGAATGGTTTTTGGCGTATCGATGTTCAGCGTGCGGACTTCGCCGGGACCCAGCATCGGCGGCGCGTCGTCGACGGCCACGTCGAGATTTCGCAGCGAATCGGATTGCAGCGACGCATGGTGATCGAGATCGGAATTGATCAGCGTTACCGTCGATGCGTTGCTCCACACGCCGATCCGCGACCACGGCACGCCGACGAACCGCCCGTGCCGTTTCGAGTCTGCGGAAAAATCTTTGTTTGCGGCAACGATCGATTCGTCGAAAACGCCGCGATCGCCGACGGCACCGCGCATCAGCCAGCCGTCGCAGCAGATTTCCGCACACGCGAGCGCGCGTTTGAGCGCGCGACGGTTTCGCTCGACGTCGCCATCCGTCGGAAGAACGATCGATGCGATGACATCGCCGATGCCGCGTACGTCCTGCAGTTCATCGATGAACCAGGGCGAGCGATAATCCCACCAGGCGAGTGAGCAGAAACCGGCGTCGAATCCGGATCGCTGGATCGCACTGCGCTCCGCGGCCGTAAGCCCCGGCGTCCAGGCGATGAAGCGTGCGGCGGGATGAACGTTGCGCGTCGCATCGATGACCGCGCGCATGACCGGCGGCGGAATGCGCTGAGGCCAGTTCACCGCGAAACCGGCCGCGCCGGCATTCATGGCATCGATCAATTCGTTTGCGAACGCTTGCGCCAATCCGGCTGCCGCTTCCGGATGCTCGAAGCGCGGTATGAATTCGTGGGTATGCAAGTCGTGGCGCGGATCGACGGGCCAGCCGCCTGCCACGACGCGGCGAAACCACGCGGGATTGTTTTTCGCGATCGGCGAGTCGCCGCCGACGCGGTGCAGATCGATATCCAGCAGCACGCTCAACGCGTTTTTCCGGGCGAGTTTTCCCGCCGCGCGAATCAAAGCGGATTCGGCGATCTTTGCGTCGCGCAAGAGAACGGCATTGAAACCAAGCGATGCTGCGCGCGCAGCGCCGGCGTCGGTCAGTTCCGACGCTGCGCCGATTTCGAGCATGCGCAAACCGCGCGCGGCTGACTCGGGCGCGGTTTTTTTCTTGCGCGGAATCGGGCGGGAATCGTCGACGTTTACAGCGGTACGGCTGGCGCCCGATTTGGCTCGAACCATCGCGCGGTTACGCAACGCCGGATCGAACGATCCCATTGGCCGTCCCTGTCGAGCGGTCGTTGGATACGTGCGGGCACGCTTGCAAAGTATCGAGGAATCGGTTGCGCCACGCGTTCACGTCATGCTTGCGCAAATATTCCATCATCCGCTGCCAGCGCCGTTTTCTCTCGCCGAGCGGCATCATCAGCGCCTGTTGCATGGCGCCTACGACTTGTTCTTCGTCGAACGGATTGACGAGCAGCGCTTCCGTGAGTTCGTGCGCGGCACCGGCGAAGCGCGAAAGAATCAGCACGCCGGGATCGTTCGGATCCTGCGCGGCGATATATTCCTTCGCAACGAGATTCATGCCGTCGCGCAACGGCGTGACGAGACCGACTCGCGATGCGCGATAAAATCCCGCCAGCCGCGCCTGCTGATAACTCTTGTTCACGTAGCGGATGGGCGCCCAGTCGGGTTCCGCGAATTCACTGTTGATCGAGCCGGCAAGATTTTCGAGCTTGCGGCGCAAATCCCGGTACTCCGGAACATCTTCGCGGCTGGTCGGCGCAATCTGCAGCAAGGTTATCTGGCGCTGCAAATCCGGATGTTCATTGATGAGGCGGCGGTAGGCGAGGAAACGCTCAGGCAATCCCTTCGAATAGTCGAGGCGGTCCACGCCGATCAGCATGACGCGCCCTTCCATCGATTCGTTGAGACGTCTCGCATTCGTGGACGTCGCTGCGCGCTGGCCGAGCGTTTCCAGATGCGCGGTGTCGATGCTGATCGGGAATGTGCCGACGCGGAAATGCCGTCCATGCACTTCGACGTGACCGTCGTGATCGACGATTCCATCCAGTTCGGTTTCGCAGTATTGGGTGAACGACCGTTGATCGGTTTGCGTCTGGAATCCGACCAGGTCGTACGAGGAGAACGACGACATCAGATCGCGGTGATGCGGCAGCGACGCTATCAGTTCCGGCGGCGCAATCGGCGTGTGCAGGAAAAATCCGATGCGGCATTCCACGCCGCGCGAACGCAATGCGGCGCCCAGCGGGATGAGGTGATAGTCGTGCACCCAAATCGTATCGTCGGGTTTCACCAATGCGGCGAGCTTGTCGGCGAATTTCGCGCTGACGCGGCGATACGCCGCAAGCGTGTCGCGATTGAAATCGAGAAGGTGCAGCCGATAGTGGAACAGCGGCCACAACACTCGATTCGAAAAACCGGCATAGTAACCTTCGTAATCGTCGCGATCGAGATCGAGCGTTGCGTACTTGATCGGATAAACGGGATCGGGCTGAATGTCGAAGCGCGGCTCGGCGGAAACCTGTCCGCTCCATCCGAACCAGATGCCGCCGCGTTCGGCGAGCGCGCCTTTCAGTGCGGATGCGAGGCCGCCTGCGCGCGTATCTTTGGGAAGCGCGACACGATTGGAAACAACGATCAGCCGGCCGTCGCCGTTGCTGTTCTCGGTCGCGATCTGACCGATGTTCGGATGCATGAAGCTGGTGACGCTCGAGCGTTGCATGTCTGCATGCGACTGCGGCGACGGACGCGACATTTGCGCATCGAGGTCCGCGAAAGACGATTGCGCGTTCGCTGCATCGTCTTCGGCATGAAAATAATTTGCATGGTCGTGGGCCTGTGTTCCTATGTGTTGGATCGGGCCGTAATCAATCCGACTGCTCATCGTTGCTCCCTGAAGTCGTTGCGTATGCGATGCATCGCCCGCACTGACTTTCGCAAGGGGTGTGCCAAGCCGATTTTGAAATGACGCTAAGCAACAACAACGGTTTCGCGCGCGATCCACCCGCAAATTGCACGGACGACGCAATCCATCGGCGCGAATTGCAAGGAAAAAAACGCGGGAAGTGCAGATGTGAGAATGTTGTAAGCGTGGAATCGAAATCTCACGCGGCAGTCGATGCAGTCATGAGTATTTTCTTTGTTGCCGTTGTCGACCTGAGGCGGCTCGAACTTTTCCGAGCCGCCGTGTTGCGCGTTCGCTTTTTTTCAGACGTCACGCGCGCCGCGTTCTGGCTGCCTTGCGCGCGGCTCCCGAACGGCCCGACGCCCCTTTCGTGCGCGCCGCTTTGCGTGCGGCGGCGGATCGGCTGGCGCCGCTGCGTTTCGCTGCCGCCTTATGAGCTTGCCGGGACAACGCGGTAGGCGAGGCCGCTTGCTGTGATTCGCGTTTCAGCGCGCGCGTCGTCCCGCGTGAACGCGTCCGCGATGGCGCGTGCGGATGCTTCGAAGCGGCGGTGTCCTGACGCGCTTTGCGCCGCGTGCTGGCGCTCGTCGTCGAACGCTTCGCAGATGCCGCGACGCCGGCCCGCCGCGCTTTGGAGAGGCCGATCGCGATCGCCTGTTTGGCCGACCGCGCGCCGTGTTTGCCTTCGCGTATGTGATCGATTTCCTCACGGACGAATTCGCCGGCCTGCGTATTGGCGGATTTTCCTTGGCGGCGATCGCGCTTCACACGCTGCATTGTTTCCTTGTCAGGCACGGCGTTACTCCACCTTGAGGTTTTGCGCCATGCTCAAATGATGCTCGACGACCGGTTCGGTTTTCTTGATGAACGTGCGCAGTTCTTCCGTACTCACGGTCGCCTGCGAGGATTTCAGCAGATCGTCCATCTTCTGATGATCCGAACGCATTGCATCGACGTACGCGCGATCGAAGTCGGCGCCTTTCATGCCTTGCAGTTTGTCGCGCAACGCGGCGTGTTCGCTATCGAGCGCTTTCGGTACCGGAATGTTTTCGTGCGCCGCGATGGTCGCCAGTTCTTTATTGTTCGCGGTGTGGTCGTGCACCATCTGCGTCGCGAATTTTTTCACGTCGGCCGATTTCGCGTTTTTCTCCGCGACTTTGCTCAGCTCGACTTCGGCCATGCCGCCTTCGCCGGCTTTCTGGACAAACGTTGCATCACCGTTCTCTCCCGCCTGCGAAGGCATGTTGGAAGGTTTGGTTTGCGCGTGAACGGCGAATGCGAACGGAATGGCGAGAAGGGCGATATTGGAAATTGCTTTCATGGTATCTGGCTCCTTTTTGATTGGCGGGTTCGTGTCGAGCGCGCCACAAGGTGCATTGCACGTGCCACATCATCGTGAGTGCGTTGGACACGGTGCACGCCAGGAGCGCTGTGAAATTAAGTGATCTTCGGTGTGCGCATTCGTCTTGCATGACGTCGTGCAACTCGCAATATCAGAGCGGACGCAAGCTGCAAGCTGCATCGCCGCCGTTCGTTCCACTGGCGATAGCCGTGGTTTTCGCGTAGCCGCGTTTGGCACATAACTTGGAACACCGGGGGTAAGCGCAATGGACGGTGCAAGGAAGGAAACGGAGTTCGCAGGAGCAACACGGCTAGGTTCCAGATGGAACATGGAAATACCCAAGGACGGTCTAGGCGGCGATACGATTCCTTCCCCCGTATCGCCGCCCCACAAGAGCCGCTGTCCGCACGGGCAACGGCTCTTGTTTTTTTTTGAACCTCACATTTTTCATATGCATGCCGCGATGCCGAATCACTACTCAATAAGAAACCTGTCGACAAAAGCCCATCCGCACCGAGCGGTGAATCGGTGAATGCGGCCGCACGGCCGGTTGCCGAGTTGCCGTCTCGCAAAGCCGCGCCGCTGCCGCGACCGGGCGAGCGCTGGGCGCTGTTTCTCGATGTCGATGGATGTCTCGTCGAGTTCAAGCCCATACCCGAGCTGGTCAAGATTCCGGAAAACGTCCGCCAAACACTTGTCGACATGCAACACCTGCTCGGCGGTGCCGTCGCGCTGGTCAGTGGACGAACGCTGGAGGAACTCGATCAGCTGTTCGCACCGCTGCGCCTGCCCAGCGCCGGGCAATACGGCATGCAGCGCCGCTCGGCCGACAATATCGTCCACGACGTCTTGTTGCCCGCGGCCGAAACGGTGGAATTCGTGCGCACGCAAGCGTTGTCATTGGCGCTGCGTCTGCCGGCACTTCATGTCGAAGACAAAGGCTATTCCATCGCATTGCACTATCGGAATGCGCCGTATCTCGCGCGGGATGTCGCGATGGCCGCCGCATCGATCGTCGCACCGCTCGCCGGCGCGTATGAAGTGCAGCCGGGCGCGATGGTGCAGGAAATCAAACCCGCCACGTGCAGCAAGGGAACCGCCGTGCGCGCATTTCTTACGGAGGCGCCGTTCCAGTCGCGCGTGCCCGTGTTCGTCGGCGACGATTTCGCGGACGAGTCGGCCTTCGCCGCAGTGAACACGCTGGGCGGCATCAGTATCGCCGTCGGCGTCGATCGTCACACGCAGGCCGAATATGAACTGACGAGTCCCGCCGACGTTCGGCGCTGGCTGGTCAATGTGATCGAGACTTTGTCGTCCGACGCTGCGCACTGACGAAGTCGGACATCCGCTGTTTTGTCGATGAGAGATGACGAAACTCGAATTTCTAAACATCGCGCAAGCCATCGCTGATCTGGCGCATGCGGCGAATCCGCCGCCGCCGGAACGCTCGGCGCTGCGCGAGCTTTTCGATGAGCCGTATGTCCTGCCGTTGCTGAAGATCGTGGGCGGACTGGTGCTCGTGATCGTCGGCATACGCATCGGCCGATGGCTGGCGAATATCGAACGCCGGGTGTTGCTGCGCGCGCACGTGGACCGCATTCTCGCGGAATTCCTGCGCAACATCAGTTACGCGGTGCTGCTTGCGCTGATCATCGTCAGCGCGCTCGAGTTCAGCGGATTCCCGACGACGTCGCTGCTCGCCGCATTGGGCGCCGCGGGTCTCGCCGTCGGGCTGGCGCTGAAGGATTCTCTGGCGAACATTGCCGCGGGCGTGCTGCTGATCGTGTTGCGGCCGTTCCGCGTCGGCGACGCGGTGAAAATCGGCGGGCAGGAGGGCGTGGTCGAAGGCGTCTTCATTTTCCAGACGCGTCTGCACACGTTCGACAATCGCGATTTGACGTTCTTGAACAGCCAGGTGATCGCGGCGCCGATCTTCAACTATTCGCAACGCACGACGCGGCGCTCCGACATCACGCTGACGCTTGCGCACGACGCCGACATCAAATCGCTGTTCGACATTACGCAGAAGGCGATCGACGCCGACTCGCGTATCATCAAAGACCCGCCGCCGTCGGTTTCCATCGCCGACATCACCGACCGCGGCATCGTTTTTTCTATCCAGGTCTGGAGCGATGCGGCCGTGATGGGAACGATGCGCAGCGATCTGCTGATGAACCTGCAACAGGCGTTCGCGAAAGATGCGATCGGATTCGCGCGTTTTGCGGCGTTGCCCGCGCCGGCGGACGCATGAAACGCGCGCCTGCGAAAAAAACGTCGAAGAAGTTGCCGGTGCCAGCCGACGTGGTGAAGCTGACGCATCCCGATCGCGTGGTTTTTGCCGAAGGCTATACAAAACAGGATGTCGCCGACTATTACACCGCCGTGATGCCGCTTTTGCTCGCGGCGATTCGCGGGCGTCCTTTGTCGATCATCCGTTGCCCCGACGGCACCGGCAAAGGGTGCTTCTTCCAGAAACACACCATGCAGGGTTTGAAACGCGTGAAGAGCGCCCTGTTGAAAGAGGAAAGCGGCGGCGAGGGCACTTATCTTTATGTCGAAAACGCCGTTCAGGTCCTCGAACTCGTGCAGTTCAACGCCATCGAATTTCATCCGTGGGCGAGCACGATCGAGGATACCGATGTCACCGACTATCTCGTGTTCGATCTCGATCCGGGCCCGGATGTGACATGGAAAACCGTTGTCCGCGCCGCGGAACTTCTGCGCGATCGCCTGGGCGACGTGAAACTCGAATCGTTCGTGCGCACGTCCGGCGGCAAGGGATTGCATGTCGTCGTGCCGCTGCGTCCGGCCGTGGCGTGGGCCGACGCCAGGGAATTCGCGCATGGTTTTGCGTCGTCGATGGCCGACGAACGTCCGGACGAGTTCATCGCGACCGCCAGCAAGGCCCAACGCGGCGGAGTCATTTTCATCGACTATCTGCGCAATTCGCGCGGCGCCACCAGCGTCGCGTCGTATTCGCTGCGTTCGCGAGCCGGCGCGCCTGTTGCATTACCTCTGGGCTGGGTGGAACTTCGAAAGGTGAAAAGCGCCGATGCGTTCACGCTCCGCAACGTGCCTGCGCGGCTCAAGCGGCAGAAGCGGGATCCGTGGCACGCATTTGCGGGTGTCCGGCAGTCGCTGCCGGGAAAGCGCGCTGCGCGCCGTTCGAAGACGTGATGGACAGGTTGGGTATTGATTGGGGGTTGATGTGCCGATACAAACATCGATACAAACGGCGATGCAAACGAAACAACGGCGAACTGCCGGAAGCGAAGACGGGTTGGACCTTGGCGCACTCGTGCGTCATCTCGCACACGAGATCGCCAATCCATTGAACGCGGTGATGATGAATGCGGAAATGGCGCGATCGCTCGTCGATCGCGGCGATCCCAAACGCGCGAGCGACATGCTCGAGCGTTTGCTCGACGATTGCGCGCGTTGCGGAAAGCTCATGCGCAGCATGCAGAATTTCGGCGGCAGCCTTTGCGAGCATGAGGCTGTGAGTGTGAACGTCAAGGAACTCGTCGACGGCGCCACGTCGGCGATGACGTTCGAATACGAAGGCGAGCTGCCCGCGTTCGACGTGGGCGCCGACGGATTCGCGGTGAACGTCGACCGCCCTGCGTTGGAACGCGCGCTCATCGGCCTGCTGCGCAACGCGGCCGAGGCCGGTGCGACGCAAATATCGGTCGTCGCGAGCAGGAACAACGGCAATGTCAACATCGAAATCCGCGACAACGGCTGCGGACTCGATGAAAAAGGCATCGACAAGCTTTCCGGGTTTTACTCGACCAAACGTGCCACGGGCGGCTTGGGGCTTGGCATTGCGCTCGCGCGCGAAGTGGTCCGGAAAAATGACGGTGCGCTGAGCGTCCGCGCGAATTCTCCAAACGGCTTGATCGTCTCCATCGTCCTGCCTGCGAGTGGCGACTAACCGGCGACTTGGCATACAGGCTGCTAAAGCTGCATGGACCAAACAGGGAATTGACCGTTCATGCTCACTCAAGGCCGTATCGATGAAGTTCGGCGTCAGGTGCAGGTATCGACGATGGATGCCATGCACGCGCTGTCGATGACCGGCGGCGACGTGGAACGCGCCGTCGAAGAACTCAACCATCATTCGACATCGAGCAACCGTCCCATCGTCGTCAAGGACCGCGCGCAAGCGCAGCGTCTGGCCGCGGCGCTGGTGGAGTCGGGAATATGGTTCGAATGCGAAGCGACGCCGAATGGCGAACGGCGTTTCTCCGTCGCGACCGGCGCCTATGCAAGATTACGCGTGCTGCACGACGTCACCCGTTCCGAAGGCGAAGGGAAACTCTCCGCGGTAGCGTGAGTCACGCGCGATTCGGGCGAAGTTTTTTTTGCCGTATGCGTTCGTGCAGATCGCGCTGGCTGCGCCGCGAGCCATTGCAATCTGCAACTATTTTCATCCTCCCGAGGCAGGTTCGCCAAGAATCGGCAGCACGATACCGGTGACGAAACTCGAGCACACCGGCGCCGCAAGATAGACGTACGCGGGCGAAATTTCCTCCGGCTGAGCAGGCCGCTTCCAGCCCGTCTTCGAACCGAATTTCTTCACTTCTTCCGCATCGCGGTCCGACGGATTCAGCGGCGTCCATACCGGACCCGGCGCAACGGCGTTGACGCGAATGCCCTTCGGCAACAGATTGCCGGCCAGCGACCGCGTGAACGCATGGATGGCGCCTTTCGTCGTTGAATAATCGAGCAACTCTTCGCTGCCGAACATCGCGGTTTCCGATCCCGTGTTGATGATGGCGCTGCCTTCGCTCAAGTGCGGTATGGCGGCTTTCGCCATGTGGAAGTAGCCATAGATATTCGTCTTCATCGTCAGATCGAAGTGCTCCTCGGTGAGATCGGCGATATCTTTGGTGTGCAGTTGAAACGCCGCGTTGTTCACGAGAATGTCGAGCTGGCCGAATTTTTCGATGGTCGCGTCGATGGCGCTTACGCAAAAATCCGGATCGCGCACGTCGCCTGCAATCAGCAGACACTCGCCGCCTTCCTTTTCTACATAGCGTTTCGTATCGCGCGCGTCGCCGTCTTCTTCGCCGAGATAGACGATGGCGACGTTCGCGCCTTCGCGCGCGAACAGCACCGCAACGGCGCGGCCGATACCGGAATCGCCGCCGGTGATGATGGCCACTTTATCCTTGAGTTTTTCGCTGCCTTTGTAATCGGGCGCGAGAAAGCGCGGCGCGGGATCCAGTTCGCTTTCCCGTCCCGGCTTGCGCTGATGCTGTGCCGGAAACGGCGTGGTGGGTTGTTTGCGCGAACCGGTTTGCGCGCCTTGGTCGTCGTTCGCCGCTTTTTTCTTGTCGGCCTTCGCCACCTGATCTTGAAGATCGCGCTGTTTCTTCACGAGCGAGACCGTACTTTTGACGTGCGCTGGTTTTGCCTTCCGTTGCATTTTTTTGCTCCTGGCTGACGACATGGCAGTAGCCAAGAGGAGCAAGCAGTCTGCCACCGTCGCAGCCCTTCAACTTATGCGTGTGACGTCCGATCTCGTGCAATTCGGCAACTGGCAAACGCCGCATATCGCAAAATGCGCGACGCAGGCGAGAATGGATTCCCAAGGTACAGCAGTGTTTATCGATAGAAGCGTGGCACAAAAGATGCGTCGTTCCGCGTCGTTTGAACGGACACGCGCATGCCCGCACTTTCGCGACGCAAGTTTCTCATCGCTTCGGCAACGGCATCCGCAGCGGCCTGCAGCCGCACACCGCAGAACACCATCGGTCCGGAGTATCCGGAACAAACGCGCGCCGATGCGCCGTTATATTTGAATGCGACCGAGCGGCGTTTCGTCGCCGCCGCATGCGCGCGAATCATTCCGAAAGACGACCTCGGACCCGGCGCCGTCGAAGCCGGCGTTCCGGATTTCATCGACCGCCAGCTGGCCGGCCCGTTCGGCCAGGCGCGCACGTGGTACATGCAAGGGCCGTGGGCAAAGGGCACGGAAGAACAGGGTTACCAATTGAAGTTCACGCCGGCGGAGGCGTATCGACACGCCATACGCAACATCGACGACTACACAACGAAGCAACACGGCAAACCGTTCGCGGATCTCGGTGTGGACGAGCAGGACAAGATCCTCGGCGACTTGGAAAAAGGTTCCATTGATTTGCCGGATGTTCCCGCCAAAACATTTTTCACCATCCTGCTCGCCAACGTGACGGAAGGTTTCCTCGCCGATCCCATGTACGGCGGCAACAAGGATTTCATCGGATGGAAACTGATCGGATTTCCCGGTCCGCGCTACAACTACGTCGACGAGATCGAACAATACGGCAAGCCGTACACGTTGCCGCCGGTGAGTCTCAAGCTCGGCCGCGGCAGCGCGGAGAAGGCATAGATGGCCACGCGCCTGAAGCCGGTGGACGCCGTGTTGGTGGGTTTTGGATGGACGGCCGCAATCATCGCGCAGGAATTGACGGATGCAGGTTTGCAAGTGCTTGCGCTGGAACGCGGATCGTTCCGCGACACCGATCCCGATTTTTCGCCGGCGCAGATCCAAGACGAGCTGCGCTATGCCGTGCGCAAAGCGACGTTCCAGGAACCGGATCGTGAAACGCTGACATTCCGCAACTCGGGAAACGAAACCGCTTTGCCGATGCGGCAACTCGGATCGTTTCTCCCCGGCGTCGGCGTCGGCGGCGCAGGCGTACATTGGAACGGACAGAACTGGCGTTTCCTGCCCACCGATTTCAGCATGCGCAGCCATTGCGAGCAGCGTTACGGAAAGAAATTTCTTTCCGACGACATGACCATTCAGGATTGGCCGCTGTCGTATGACGATCTCGAACCGTATTACGACAAGTGGGAATATCTTTGCGGGATTTCCGGCAAGGCGGGAAATCTCAACGGCGCGATTCAGGAGGGCGGCAATCCGTTCGAAGGTCCGCGCAAACGCGAATTTCCGTTGCCGCCGCTGAAGCGCAGCGCGTCGACGGTGAAATTCGACGAAGCGGCGAAGTCCATCGGTCTGCATCCATTCCCTTGTCCGGCGGGGAATGCGTCGGCGCCGTATACAAATCCACTCGGCGCCAAGTTGGGACAATGCACATACTGCGGCTACTGCGAATGGTTCGGCTGTGGGAATTATTCGAAAGCCAGTCCGCAGACGACGATTCTTCCGGTCCTGCTGCGCAAGGACAATTTCAGTTACAAGACGAATGCGTACGTCACGCGCGTCAATCTCGATTCGACAGGAAAGAAGGCGACCGGCGTCACCTACATCGACGCGCAAGGCCGCGAATTCGAACAGCCGGCCGAACTCGTCGTGCTGTGCGCGTATTCACTGCACAACGTGCACTTGCTGCTCGTCTCGAAAATCGGCACGCCGTACGATCCTGCGACGAATACCGGCGCCGTCGGCAAAAACTACGCGTACCAGATGTCGGCGAACGTCGACGTGTTCTTCGACGAAATCGTCAATCCGTTCATGGGTGCCGGTGCGCTCGGGCAGGTGGTCGACGATTTCAACGGCGACAATTTCGATCACGGTCCGCATGGCTTTATCGGCGGCGCGTACATCAGCATGTGGCAAACGGGCGGACGGCCGATTCTTCAGCACTACGTGCCCGAGGGCACGCCGAAATGGGGCGGCGGTTTCAAAAAGGCGCTGAAGGAAAACTATTTGCGGTCGGCGAGCATGCAAATCCACGGCGGCGTGATGAGCTACAAGCAAAACCATCTCGATCTGGATCCGACGTATCGCGACATCTACGGCAATCCGTTGATGCGCATGACGTTCGATTTCCAGAAGAACGATCTGGACATGGAAAAGTACGTGACCGAGCGCGCCGTCGAAATCGCAAAGGCGGTGAAAGGAAATCGCGGCTATAACGTGCGGCCGCGCACCGGACATTACGGCATCGTCGACTACCAGACGACGCACAACACCGGCGGCGCCATCATCGGCGACAGTCCGTCGAACAGCGCGATCAATCGCTATTGCCAATCATGGGATGTCTCGAACGTGTTCGTGATGGGCGCGAGCGCGTATCCGCAAAATCCCGGCTATAACCCGACGGGCACCGTCGGCGCATTGACGTACTGGGCGGCGGACGCCATCAAGTCGCGCTATCTGAAAAATCCAGGCGCGCTCGTATGAGACGCGATCTCCTGCGTCTCGTCGCGGCAACGGCGATGACGCTGACCACAGCATCCGTTTTCGCCGGCGATTACGCGGAACTCGAACTCGGCCGTTATCTGGTGCAAGCCGGCGATTGCCAGTCGTGCCACACCGACGCGAACGGCGCACCGTTCGCCGGCGCGCGTGCCATTCCCACACCGTTCGGCATCATCTACTCGCGCAACATCACGCCCGACACCGCCACAGGCATCGGCGGCTGGAGCGACGAAGACTTCTACCGCGCGCTGCACGAAGGCATCAGCCGCGACGGCTCGCATCTGTATCCGGCGTTTCCGTATCCGTGGTACACGAGGTTGTCACGCGTCGACGTCGCCGCCATCAAATCGTATCTCGATACCGTCACGCCGGTGCGTCAGATCATTCCGCCGAATAAATTGAATTGGCCGCTGAACTGGCGCTCGCTCGTCGCCGTGTGGAACAAACTGTTTTTCGACGAAGGCGAATTTCACGCGAATGCGGACAAGTCGCCGGAATGGAATCGTGGCGCCTATCTCGTCGAAGGTGCCGGGCATTGCAGCGCATGCCATTCGCCGAAAAACATACTCGGCGCCGTGAAGAAACACGACGCGTTCGAAGGCGGCGAAGGCGAGAACTGGCTCGCGCCCGATCTCACGGGCCGCGCGCTCGACGGCGTTTCCGAGTGGTCCGCCGACGACATCACCGCCTTTCTGATGACCGGCGTGAATTCACGCACGCGCGCGACGGGACCGATGGCGGAAGTCGTCGAGTTATCCACATCGCATTTGAACGCCGACGACGCAAAAGCGATCGCTGCGTACCTGAAAGACCTGCCGAACGGCGCCAGTACGGCCGCGAAAGAGACCGCCGGCACGGCGACTGGAAATTCGCATGGCCGCGATCTGTATGCCGACAACTGTACGGCGTGCCACATGGAAAAGGGCACGGGACAACCCGGGATATTCCCGCCGCTCAAGGGCAGCGCCGTGGCGCAGTCACCCGATCCGGCGACCGCGATTCACCTGGTGCTGAGCGGAAGCCACGCAGCGTCGACGCCGTCCAATCCCAACCGATTCGGCATGCCGCCGTTCGCCGGAAAATTCAGCGACGACGACGTTGCCGCGCTTCTGACATACGTGCGCAGCGCGTGGGGCAATCGCGCCGGCGCGGTGTCGGATTCACAGGTTGACTCGGTGCGCAAAGCAGTCGCGACGAACAAATAAGATACGTTCAGCGCGTGACGACATCCGATAACGTCGGCGCGATCAATAAAATCAGCCAGAAGAATCCAGCGATCGCGAACACGATCGTCGTGCCGTGTTCGCGCCGCAGCTCCATGAAAAGTCCCATCACCAGCGCGGTTTTCGCGATCGAAATGCACATGCTGACGACAATGTTGAAACTGCCGAGCTTCACGTACGCGCTTGCCGCGGTCAGCGCGAGAAGCACGAGCAATGCAATCCATACCAGCAGATACGTGCGCAGGTTTTTCTTCTCGTCGATATTCATGTGCGCGACACCAGATAGAACAATGGATAAAGAAAAATCCACACGATATCGACCAGGTGCCAGTACAAGCCGCCCAGTTCCAATGGCGTGTAATAGCCCGCCGTGAAGCGTCCGCGGAACGACAGCACGGCGAGGACGACAAGTACGCCGATACCGATGGTCACGTGCAAGCCGTGCAAACACGTCATCACGTAGTACAGCGTGAAGAACATCTCCGTACCGTTCACGCCGCGCAGGCTCTCGTCGAAATGTTTTCCCGGCCACAGGTGTTCGTGCCATTCCTGCAGGTATTCCGTCGCGTGGATGCCGATGAACGCCGCGCCGAGGATCGCCGTCGCGGCAAGAAAATAAACGGTGGCCTTGCGCTGCGCGAGGCGCGTCGCACGGATCGCCAGCGCCATCGTTAGACTGCTTGTCAGCAAGATGGCGGTCTCGATAGTGCCGAGCGCAAAATCGGTATGCTTGCTCGCGAGCGCATAACCCTGCGGAAACACATAACGATAGAATGCGTACGCGCAAAACAACGCGCCGAACAGCACAACTTCGGTGGCGAGGAATGTCCACATGCCCAGTTTCGCCGCCTTGATTTGCTGGCGCGATGTGTCGAACTGTTCTTGCAGATGTTGCGCGGCCGTGTTCATTCACGCGAATCCGGTGCGTACGCATAAGGTTCATCGGAAATCTGCGGCGTATGCGTGAAATTGTGCGTCGGCGGCGGCGAGGGAATCGTCCATTCCAATCCCGTCGCCCGCCACGGATTCGCCGGTGCGCGCTCGCCGCGAAATAACGACCACGTGAAATACGTCAACGGAATCAGGTAAGCCAGCGCGAGAACCACCGCGCCGGCGCTCGACAACACGTTGAGCATCTGAAAACGATCCGCGTATTCGTGGTAACGCCGCGGCATGCCGAGATAGCCGAGAAGAAATTGCGGAAAAAAGGTGAGATTGAATCCGAAAAACATCAGCACCGCGGCGGCTTGAGCGATACCTTCGCGATACAGCTTGCCGGTGATCTTCGGCCACCAGTAATGGATACCGCCGAGATACGCCATCACCGCGCCGCCGACCATGATGTAGTGGAAATGCGCGACGACGAAATACGTTTGCGTGAGGTGAACATCGACAGCCGTGGCGGCCAGGAACAATCCGGTCAATCCGCCGATCAGGAAAAGACCCACGAACCCCAGCGCGTACAACATCGGCGCATCGAACGAAATCGATCCTTTGTAGAGCGTTGCCGTCCAGTTGAACACCTTGATCGCCGACGGTACGGCCACGAGGAAACTCAGCAGCGAAAACACGAGGCCCGCGTACATCGATTCGCCCGCCACGAACATGTGGTGTCCCCAAACGAGGAAACCGATCACGGCGATGGCGGCGATCGCGTACACCATGAACCGGTAGCCGAAGATTCGTTTGCGGGCGAAGCAGGTGATGATCTCGCTGACGACGCCCATTGCCGGCAGCACCATGATGTACACGGCCGGATGCGAATAAAACCAGAACAAATGTTGGAAAAGGACAGGATCGCCGCCGAGCGCCGGGTCGAAAAACCCGATTCCGGCGATGCGCTCGATGCCGATGAGCGCCAGCGTCATCGCCAGCACGGGCGTGGCGAGCACCATCACGATGCTGGTGGAATACATCGCCCACACGAACAACGGCAGGCGGAACCACGTCATGCCCGGCGCGCGCATCGTGTGGACTGTGACGATGAAGTTGAGACCGGTGAAGATCGACGAGAATCCAACGATGAAGACGCCCGCGGCGGCGAGCAGCACGTAGCTGTTCGAAAACATCGTGCTGTACGGCGTGTAGAACGTCCACCCGGTGTCCACGCCGCCGGCGATCACGGTAACGATCGTGAAAATACCGCCCAAAATATAAATGTATAAACTGGCGAGATTCAGCCGCGGAAACGCCAGGTCGCGCGCGCCGACCATGATCGGCAGCAGGAAATTTCCGAGCGTGGTCGGGATGGATGGAATCAGGAAAAACCACACCATCACGATGCCGTGCAACGTGAACAGCTTGTTGTACGTTTCCGCGGAAACGACATCGCCCTGCGGTGTTGCCAGTTCGATCCGGATCAGCGTCGCCGCCAGTCCGCCGATGAAGAAGAATGCCGTGATCGCGATGGAAAACATGATCGCGATGCGTTTGTGATCGCTCGTGGTGAGCCATGAACGGATCGTCGTGCCGTCCGACAAATAACTTCGTGCCATCGCGGTGCGCGCTTGCGTCATGGCTTCGGCTCCTGCGCCGCCGGCGGTTTTTCGGACGCCCAGCGCTGATAGTCTTCTTGCGACATCACGACGACCGCACCGCCCATGCGCGAATGATCCGTTCCGCAATATTCCGTGCACGATAACGGATACACGCCCGGCTTGGTCGCTTGAAACCACAGCGCGGTGTAGCGTCCGGGCAGCACATCCTGTTTCAGACGGAACGCTGGAACGAAGAAGCTATGGATCACATCCTGTGACGTCATCACCAGCCGCACGGGAACGCCGACCGGAACATGCAGCGCATCGATTTCCTGCCGGCCGGCGGCATGCTCGACTTTCCACATCCATTGTTTACCCACGACGAAAATATCCAGCGTGTTCGGCGGCGGCGTGAAAATGCGTGCGTACAGAACCGCCGCCCAGCAGAACAGCGCGAAGAAAAGCACGAGCGGAACCGCGATCCACGTATCTTCGAGTTTCAGACTCTTCACTTCGGAATCGGTACGGTCGACCGCATTGCCCCTGCGATACTTGATGCAAAAGTACAGAATGCAGCAAATGATAACGATAGTGACGGCAAGACTGAGCGCAACCAGCGTGTAGAACAACGCATCGATCGGCGGCGCAATCGTCGATGCTGCCGGGACCGAAAAATCGAAACCGTTGGCAGCCTGGTCGTTCAATGGAACGCTCCGCGAATCCGCCGACGCCGCACGGCGACGAGGGCCGCGCCCCCGAGCGCGATGACAACGAACACGATACCAAACCGTAGCGCTGCCATCACACCAGGTGTTCGCGCGCCGCCGCCGAATCTCAGTGCGCCGCACAGGCGATTCCATGGCGAAGACGCGTCGCCGTCGCCGCCGACGACAAGTTTTTGCAAATCGTCTGACGAAAACGTCGTCTGCTCGATGTGACCGCCGACGATGCCGTGCCGTTTCACGAAAAAGACGCCGGCCGGATGCACGAACGTTTTCTGTATCGGATCGTAGAGAAAGTTGAATCCCGCTGCATTCGCGAGCGCATGAATGGAATCGGCATTGCCGGTAAGGAAATGCCAGCCGCTTCCGCCGCCGCCGTATCGAGCGACATAACGTTGTTTCGCGGCGGCGCTGCGTTCGGACGTATCCGACGGATCGATGCTGACGACGACGACATCGAAATCGTTTCCGACAAGTTCCGGAAGTCCGCGCAGGCCTTCCGTAAACGCGCTCAAGACCAGCCCGCACAGTTGCGGACACGAGTGGTAGGCGAACGCAAGAAAAAACGGTTTTCCGAAGTACGACGAGATGGCGATGCGCGCACCGGTCTCGTCCTCGAATTGCTCATCCGGCAATATCTCTCCGCGACGATCGGCGAATCCTGTGAGCGCCTGATCCTGCGCATGAGCCGAAAAGCCGATGAGCACGATCAAAAAAATTAGGGTGCGTGCGATCATCGGCGTTGCGCTGCGATGTCGCGCGGTTGACGCTGCGCGACGATATCCATGGCGCGATCGATCGGGATTCGAACCGTTCGCTGATTGCGGTCGATCCATCTGTAGTTCGTCAGCAGCGCGCGTTTTTCGGCATCATAAGCCGCGAGATCGCCGGCTGGCTCGTCCTGCAGGCGCGGTTGCGGCGCAGTTTCCGATATCGCCGCATTGCGTTGTGCCGAATGCGGTTGACGGAAGGTGAGCAGCATTGCGCCGGCGATGAGCGACAACGACGCGAGCAACGCAGCGCCGACATAAAGGATACGCCGCGACGCGAAGGCTGCGTGTTCGTGTTGATGCTCAATCATGCGGATACGCCTCCGGCGCGGATCGATCGCGGCGCGAATCGGAAAGCGGCCGCCAGTACGCACGTCGCAATCGCGGCGAAACCGAAGGCCGTCGCGACGGCTGCGCCCGGTTGCGGTGCGATGGTCCACACCGATTCGAACCACTGCGCAACAATGACGAGCGCGGCGAGCCACCTCAATGCAGAGGCCGATCGTTTCGAGGCGCGAAACAACAGCGCGATTCCGACCACGATATGGCATGCGACAATACCGATGATGGCGTCGAGCCAGACGCCGTGAATCCGTGCCGCGTACCAGCCGGCCTCATCGGGAAGGTTGCCGCTCCACGCCGTGATGTAGTCGACGAACATCAGGTAGATCCAGCCCAGATTCAACGCAAACAAGACATTCGCGCCATCGATGCGCGCACCGATATCTGCATCGCTCGTGCCGCTGCGCACGCGCGATTGCCAAGCGATGGCCACGGCGGCCGCTGTCGACAACCCGTTGACGCACCAGCGCACACCGAAATCCGACGAGTGCCACGCCGGCGTCAATGCCATGATCCAGTCGATCGCCGCGAGATTGGCGATGATGAAAATGACCAGAAGCGTCAACGCTTTGGTCGATGCTCGGCCGCTGTCCGAAAGGATGAACCGCGCGCCGACGATCGATGCTGAAAAGTATACAATGGCCCTGACAAGCGCGAATGGCTCGTTGAGGAACCACGTCTGACCGGCGAATTCCGGCAACGACCAGAATTCCACGCGATGCATTCCCACGGCGAGCGGCAAGAAGGCGATAGGCGAGATCACGATCCATCGAGCGGCTCCTGCCGCGACGGGTCGCCACAATCCGCGCAGTCGTGCACCGCCAAGCGCAAGCATAGCGTCGAGCATCAACGCACCGAACGCGGCGAACGTGAAGAACGCGAACGCACACAGCCACGCGATAAGCAACGTCCGGCTCAGCAGGAGCCCCAACGCGACGGCGACGATGACGCCGGCCGCTGCGACGACGATTTTGTAAGACAGCGTACGCATATCAGTTCGCGCCGCGGTCGAGCGCGGCGCGCTGGTCGACAGGTACATCGTCGAGCGTGGCATGTTGGCTGAGTTGCAGCGCGCGGATGTACGCAATGATGGCTCGGCGATCGGGTTCGTCGATGCGTCCGCCCATCGGTTTCATCGTTCCGATGCCCTCCACGATCGCAGTGTCAAAATCCGCATCGCTCATCGCGCGGAGTTTTTCGGAGTGAAAACTTTGCGGACGCGGAAAGCCCCGGCGCACGACCATTCCATCGCCGTCACCGACCGGACTGTGGCACGGCGCGCAATAAATATCGTAGCGGTTGCGTCCGCGTTCGAGCATCGATCGGCCAGACAGTGGATCTTCCATGGCCTTCGCGCGGCCGCTGGAATCCGCCGCCAGCACGCCGGTTGCGCGCGCGACCGTTTGGTCCGGCGGCGGCCGCACGTCGCGCCCGTCGTCGAATCGTGTCGCGGAACCGTCGGGGTGCGGTCGGTTCTGATCGTACATATCGCGCATGTCGCGCTCGCAGGCGGCGATGCTCAGCAGGATCAGCGAGATGGCGACGGTACGGAAACTACGCATCGTCATGCACCTCGTACACGGCGATCGCGGCTGTCAATGCAACGAGTTCGCGCGCACGTTTCGCGCGGTCGCCCTGACCGGCATCGATCGACAAAAAATAGCGGTTGTCACTGACGCGGTTGAACGCTGCAACGTCAAACAGCGGGTGATGAAAACGCGGCAGGCGTGCGGCGAACAGAAATGCGACAACCGCGCCGAGTGCTGCGCCGAGCAACGTCGTCTCCAGCGCGGCGGGAACGAAAGCGATCGCACTGTCCATCGGCCGGCCGCCGACGTCGACGGCGTAATCGAAAACCGCTGCGTAGTATTCGAGACCGAAGCAGCCGAGGCCTCCGAGCAGTCCGCCAAAGAGCGCGGCAATGGGAATGCTGCGCGGGTAAAGTGCGGTTGCGATATCGTCGTCGCCATCGCGCGGCGTCGGTCCGAACCATTCGCGGACAGTCCATCCGTCATCGCGCACGTTCGATTCCGCGCGCGTCATCGCGCGAGCGCTGGAGAATTCGAGAAGAAGATGACGACGTGCAGTCATGCGCCATGCTCCTGACGTTTGCGCAACTCGAAAACCGACAGCACGGGCAGAAGGCGAACGAATAACAGGAATATCGCGACGAAAACGCCGACGGAGCCGAGCAGCAGCAGCCAGTCCCATAACGTCGGCCAGTAGCGGCCTTCTGCAGCGGGAAGATAGGAGCGGTACAGGCTCGTCACGATCAGCATGAAACGTTCGAGCCACATGCCGATGACGACGCCGAGGCCGATGAAGAAGAGCGCTATGCGGTTGCGCCGGATTCGCGGCGACCACAACAGTTGCGGAATGGCGACGTTGCAGATCAGCGTTAGCCAGTAGATCCACGCATACGGCCCGGCGAAGCGCGCCAGTGTCGTATCGATTTCGTGCCGGTCGCCGCCGTAGAACGGCATGAACACGTCGACGGCGTAGCAATAGGTGACGAACAGGCAAACGGCGAGCAGAAGTTTTGCGAGCCGATCGAGATCGCCGTCGGTGATCAATCGTTCGAGTTCGAACGCGCGGCGCAAAACGATGGCGAGAACCAGAGTCATCGCAAATCCGGAAAAGAGTGCGCCGCCGACGAAGAACGGCCCGAACAAACTCGAGTGCCAGCCGGCGACGATGCCTTGCGAAAAATCCAGCGCCACCATCGTGTGTACCGAGAACACCAGCGGTACGGCGATGCCCGCCAGCAATCGCGCCGTCGTCGTGTGCGCCTGCCATTGCGAGTGGGCGCCGCGCCAGCCCAGCGCGAGCAGGCCGTAGAAAATTTGCGAACGCCGTGTGCGCGCAGCATCGCGCAATGTTGCCAGGTCCGGCAGCATGCCGAGATACCAGTACAGAATGGAAACGATCAGATACGCGGAGATCGCGAAGAAATCCCACGTAAGTGCGCTGCGCCATTGCGGCCACAGCGCCATCTTGTTCGGATACGGCGCCACCCAGTAGAAAAACCACGGACGGCCCAAATGCAGGATCGGGAAAAAGCCCGACACCGAAACGGCGAAAACCGTCATCGCTTCCGCGAATCGGTTTATCGACGCACGCCATTCCTGACGGAGCAGAAGCAACGCCGCGGAAATGAAGGTACCGGCCATGCCCATGCCGATCCACCACACGTAGTTGGCGATGGCGAAGCCCCACTCGACCGGACGGTCGATGCCCCAGATGCCGGGTCCCTCAATGAGCAGCTTCGTTACGGCGATGACAAAAAACGCGACGAGGACGGCCGCGATCATCGTCGCCATGCGGCCTGGCCGTCGCCAGCGTGTCGTCTGCGCGATGGTCGCAACGCGCGAAGCGATGGCGTTTTCGGCACTCACTCGTCGAGCTCGCGATTGACGATGCGCAGCTTTGCCAGATACGTCGTGCGCGGATTCGTGTTGAGTTCGGCAAGCAACGCGTAATTGCGCGGATCGCGTTTCGCCTTCGATACCGCACTGTCCGGATCGTTGAGATTTCCGAACGCGATCGCGGATGTGGGGCACGCTGCCTGGCACGCGGTGAGCACGTCGCCGTCGCGAAGCGTGCGGCCTTGTTTGTCCGTCTCGATGCGCGCCGTTTCGATGCGCTGCACGCAGTACGTGCATTTCTCCATCACGCCGCGATTGCGAATGGTGACGTCGGGATTCGCGAAATCGCGCGTCGATTCGTTCGTGAACTGCAGGAAGTTGAAGCGCCGCACCTTGTACGGACAGTTGTTCGCGCAAAACCGCGTGCCGATGCAGCGATTGTATACTTGTACATTCAGTCCCTGGCTGTCGTGCACGGTCGCGCCGACGGGACATACGACCTCACACGGCGCCTGCTCGCAATGCATGCAGGGCACGGGTTGGCTATGCAGCCGCGCCTGTGCCGATTCCTCGACGTAATGATCGACGCGCATCCAGTGCATCGCGCGGCCGCGCCGGATCTGGTCGGCGCCAACCGTTGGGATGTTGTTCTCGGACTGGCAGGCGATCGTGCAAACATTGCAGCCCATGCAAGCGTTGAGATTGATCGCCATGCCCCATGCGTAGTCGCCGGACCGGTCGCGCGGCGCGAACAGATTTGCGCGTGCGGGTTCGTTCGATGTCGCATCGCTTCGCGGAAAATCGTCGACGCGGATTGGTGCATCGCTGCCGGCCATGCTGTGGCGTTGCGTTCGTGCGAGCGGCCGCACCTTGCCCGTTTTCCGGATACTGGCGCGCGAATTCCAGAACTCGTCGCTGGTGCGCAATACGCCGGCATTGAAGCCGCGTCCGGAGCCGACGTCGCCTGCGCGTGTGCGTCCGTAACCCAGCGGAAGTACGACACAGTTTTCCGCCAAGCCGCTTTGTGTGATCGCAGGCGCGTCGATCCGTGTTCCGGCGACATCGATTTGCACGATGTCTTCGTCGACGATGCCGAGCCGTTTCGCCGTGGCCGGCGACAGCATCGCTGCGTTACTCCAGGTCAGCAGCGTGAATGGTTTCGGCAGTTCCTGCAGCCATGCGTTCGATGCGTGAGCGCCATCGGAAATGGATGCGTCCGGGCGAAACAGGATGTCGAGTTTGTCTTCGTCCGACGCTGACGGCATTTCGATGTTCTGTGCAATCAGCGCAGGACTGACGACGGAACTTACGGTTTCCGAAATGATTCCGTCGCGCAACGCGTGATGCCAAGACGTCTCGAACGGCGCAGCCATCGTTTCGCGCCATGTGTCTTGCACGAGATCGTGTCCGCCGCGCGGCAACTCGGAAATTTCGGCCAGCAGTTCGATGATCGACCGTCCATCGTGCAGCGGCGCGATCGTGGGTTGCATGATCGTGGCGGTGCCGTCGAAGGCGCGCGCATCGCCCCATGTTTCGAGTTCATGCGCCAACGGGGCGTGCCAGCCGCAATGCAGCGATGTTTCGTCGTCGTACTCCGCGAGATGTGCCGACCACGGCACGCGATCGAGCAGCGCGGCGAAGTCGAGATCGGCCGGCGCGGTGTAGACCGGATTGCCGCCGAGAACGATAAGCGACTCGACAAAATCGCCGCGGATCGCATTGCACAAATCGCGCAGCGATCCAAGCTGATCGATGCCGTCGTGCGTCGGTTCGGCGAATGAGACGGCCGCGCCGAGGTTGCCGAGCCGCGCATTGATCGCATGCGTCACGTAATGAATCGCCGGCGGCTGGTGGTCGCCGCAGATGGCGATTCCAGCGCCACGATGGGCTTGCAAATCCCTGGCGATGGCGCGTGCCCAACGCTGATACGGCGTGTCGATGGTTGTGTGGCCGTCGAGTTCCGCAAGCAATGCGTTCGCGAACGCTTGCAGCTCGTGCGGACGCAGCGCGAGGCGATGGTCCGCGAGAATGCTGGTGGGCGACGGCGCGCATTCGATGGAGTACAGGCGCGTCGGCGTATTCGAACCGGCCGGTTCGCGGCGCGCGGCAAAATCGCGTGCGTAGCGCACGGAGCCGGGCAGGGCGGTCAGAAAATCCGCATCCAGCGCAACCACGAGGGATGCTCGGGAAAAATCATAGCGAGGTTCGAGCGGTTTGCCGAACGCGAGCTGCGTTCCTTTGTATACATTGTCGCGAACGAGCGAGGAATACGTGTGCCATTCGGCGGCGGGGAATTTTTTGGCGACTTCACGGCGCAGGCGCTGCAACGTCGGCGACGTCGAGGGCTCGGAGAGAAAGCGAACGCCAGCGCCATTGCGTGACGCGCGAAGGCGTGCGTGCAGATCGTCGAAGAATTCCATCCAGTTCGATGGCTTCCCGCGCCGTCGAACGGTCTTGCTGCGTTGTGCATCCCATAAACCGAAGATTGCGGCTTGTGCGAAAACATCCGTTCCGCCAAGACTGGCCGGGTGCTGCGGATTGCCTTCCACTTTCACGGAATGTCCATAACGAGTCTTGACGAGCACGCCGTTCGCATAACCGTTTCTCGTCAACGCCGTTGCATAGAGCGTGGGCAAATCTTCGATGGTATCGTCGGCCACTGACGGCACGATGGGATCGTCCGGCGCGCGCACGCACCCGAAGAGATTGCCGGCGCCCAGCGAAAGCGCGAACAGTTTCAGGAAATCGCGGCGCGCTTCGAGCGCGGAACTATCGAGCGGCGGCGACGGTTTCAGCGGTGACATGTCGAGCACTCGCTGAGTTGCGCGGCATCGCGCAGCGTGGGTTTCGCGGGCGGTGAGTTCCACGCGACCCGCGTCGCGATTTGCGGATGTCGATGACAGTCCAGACACCAGCGCATTTCGAGCGACGGCGCCTGCCAGGTCAGCGGCATCGTCGCGACGTTGCCGTGGCAATTCACGCAATCGACCCCGTTGGCCACGTGAACGGAATGATCGAAGAAAACGAAATCCGGCAATCGATACACGCGATTCCAGTGCAGCGGCTTGCCGTCCCGCACGCTGTCGCGCACCGGCGTGAGCATGGGCGCATCGGTGAACAGTTGCGAATGGCAGTTCATGCATGTCTCGCTGCTGGGCATTCCGGCGTATGCCGCTTTATCGACGGTTGCGTGGCAGTAGCGGCAATCGAGTCCGACATCGCCGACGTGATGCTTGTGACTGAAAGGCACCGGCTGCTCGACCGGCGCGCCGACGGCGGGCGCGATCGAAATTCGCCATAGCACGACGGCGCCGAACACCAACGCGATGACGGCAACGAGCGTGAGGCGAAACAGGAGATCGAAATGCCGGCCGAAAATCTGACTCATCGTCCGTTCCGCGGCGCAGGCACATCGGCATCACAAGTCGGCGGCGCGGTCACGGATCGATCGTCGTGACGGCGTGCGGCTTGTCGGCAGGAAACGAAGACGTGAGCGCGCCTTTGATGTGCAGCCACGGATCGATCGATCCGGAAAGTACGTCCATGTCACGTTTAAGCTCGGCGCGGAAATGGGGCGAGCTTTTGCGTGCGACGTCGATGGGAACAAGCTGTATGTTCCAGTGCGGACACTGTTTTTGGAGCGCGGCCAGCAATGCTTCGCGCGGCGCCGTCGAGACGACGATGCCCAGCGGGACGAACATCGGGTCCTCAATCGCGTGCCGCGCAACCATCGCTTTCTCCGTGATCATGCGGGTGAGCAGCAACCATGCCACGACGACGGCGTGGACATGGCGCGACACGTGGCTCTATGGCTCATCGGTGCCGGCAGTTTTGCACAGTGCGACGCGCGGGTTCTTGCAAATTGCATGGGGCTTGCGCGACGCAATGCAGAAGGACAGGCGCTCGCGCGCTCGGCACAGGTGTTGCTACCGAGTCATCACCTAATCTGCATTTTGCGGATCGGCCACAACATCACGGAGGATCATATGGGCAAGTATTTTCTGGCTTGGCTCCTCGGCGTTCCCGCCGGCCTGCTCGTTCTCATTTACGTGTTCACACACGTCTTCTAACCGTGGACGTTGCGCTTTTTTTTGCGCTTTTCAATCTGCATTTCGCAAAGGAGGCGAGATGAAAAACCAACTGGGACGACTAATCCCCGCGTTGCTATTGAGTGCGACGAGTGCGGTATGTATTGCGCAATCGACGGGCGGCGGTACGTCTGGATCGAGCGGGACGGGCACGACAGGCACGGGCACAACCGGATCGAATGGAACCGCGGCGCAAAATGGACAACAAAACGGCACGCAAGGCAATGCGCCCGCGCCGAACCCGAATTCAAATCCGAATCCGAATCCCAATTCCAGCCCGATCGTAAATCCGAACGTCAATTCGCCGACGACGAACGCGCCGGCACCGAATCCCAATTCCAATCCGAACCCGAATCCGACATCCAGTCCGATCGTAAATCCGAATTCGACGCCGATCCTGAACCCGCCGCAGAATCCGGCGAATCAGAACACGACACCGGCGACGACGCCGTCCGGCGTTCCGATCACTACGCCGACAAATGGCGTGACCGGCCCGCAATCGGCAACTCCGCAATCGGCGGCTTCGATGAACAGCATCCAGCTCAATGCGGCGGGCACGTCGGCGACCACGCCACAGATTTTCGGCACGCTCGATCCCAACCACAAAGGGTATCTGAGTACGGCCGATGTGGCGTCGAACAAATACCTGACCGACAACTTCACGCGGTGCGACACGAATACGGACGGCCGTTTGTCGCAGTCTGAAGTGACGATTTGCATGTCCGGCCACTGACGGCGATACATGAATCGCAAAGATGACAATCCGGATGCATCGATTGATGTTTATCGCCGGGTGTTTTTGGGCACGATGGCGGGCAGCGGCATGACGATCGGGTTGGGTCTGCCGCTCGCCGCGAGTGCGGAAGCCAATTCTGCACCGCAGGCATCGACCGATCCCGCCGTCGCGACGAACGACGTGACGTTGCGCGTCAATGGCGCCGATCATCAGCTTCGCCTCGATGCGCGCACGACACTGCTCGATGCGTTGCGCGAACACCTGAATCTCGTCGGTGTGAAGAAAGGTTGCGATCGCGGCCAGTGCGGTGCGTGTACGGTAATCGTCAACGGACGGCGCATCAATTCGTGCTTGAGTTTTGCGGTCATGCACGAAGGCGACGAAATCACGACCGTGGAGGGACTGGCCACGCTCGGCAAGCTGAGTGCGGTGCAGGCCGCATTTCTCGAACACGACGCATTTCAGTGCGGTTATTGCACGCCCGGCCAACTGTGTTCGGCAACGGCGCTGATCGATGAAGTGCGCAAGAACGAGGCGAGCGCGGCGACGCCAGATCTGACGAAAGGCGGCCACGTCGAACTCACCGACGCGGAAATCCGCGAACGTATGAGCGGCAATATTTGCCGTTGCGGCGCGTATCCAAATATCGTTGCCGCCGTGCGCGCGGCGTCCAATCAAACCTGACGCGATGATCCCGCTAACGTACAGCCGTCCTTCGGATATCCGCGCAGCCGTCGCTGCGGGCGGCGATGAAAACACGTATTTCATCGGCGGCGGTACGAACTTGATCGATCTCATGAAAGCCGGCGTCGAGAAACCGACACGGCTCGTCGACGTGAATCACCTCGGTCTCGATAAGATTGAAGCGGCGAAAGACGGCGGTTTGAGGATCGGTGCCGGTGTCCGCAATACAGATGCGGCAAACCATCCGGCCGTCCGAAAAGATTATCCGCTGTTGAGTCAGGCATTTTTGGCGGGCGCGTCGGCGCAGTTGCGCAATATGGCGACGGTCGGCGGCAATCTGCTGCAGCGCACGCGCTGCGATTATTTTGTGGACACCGGTTTCGATCATTGCAACAAACGTAAACCCGGATCGGGTTGCGCCGCGCTGAAGGGATGGAATCGCACGCACGCGATTCTGGGTGCGAGTGAACATTGCGTGGCGGTGAATCCATCGGATATGAATGTCGCGCTGGTCGCGCTCGATGCGGTGATCAACGTACAGGGCCCCAACGGCGATCGGCAGATCCACGCCTCGGATTTTCATCGCTTGCCCGGCGACCATCCGGAGATCGACACGACATTGAAGCATGGCGAGTTGATCACGTCGGTCGATCTTCCCAAAACGTCCGCGACGCAAAACGCCTGCTACTTGAAATTGCGCGAACGCAATAGCTATGCGTTCGCGCTTGTCTCAGTTGCCGTTGCCTTGAACCTGAGCGGGCGCACGGTCCAGAGCGGCCGCATCGTGATCGGCGGCGTCGCGCATAAACCGTGGTTCGCGGAAGATGCGTCGAATGCGCTGAATGGCAAGTCGCTCGAGAACGTCGATTTTGCTGATGTAGC
>DATAVJ010000006.1:0-7510 GCA_036267795.1 Rudaea sp. | reverse complement strand
CGCGTGCGAGCGCCTTCGCGTTGCTCGATGCCGGCGTCGAGACGTTGTTCATCGCCAACCGCACCTTCGAGCGCGCCGTCGCGCTCGCCGACGCGCTTGGCGAACCAAATCATGTATCGGCCATCGACGCGTCCGATTTATCGGACGCCAAAAATGTCGACATGATTTTCGATGCTACATCGGCCGGACATGACGGCGCAGTCCCCGCGCTTCCGGCGCACGTCGTCACGGCTAAAACGATCTGCTATCACCTTTCGTACGGAAAAGCCGCGCGGCATTTCATCGCATGGGCACGCGCCGCCGGCGCGACGCAAACGTTCGACGGACTCGGCATGCTCGTCGAGCAGGCGGCCGAAGCGTTCGCGATCTGGAACGGAGTACGTCCGGAAACCGCCATGGTCTTCGATCAATTGCGCACGGGCCTCGCCGACGGAGCAACGGAATGATCGCTATAAGTTGCCGAGCGGGTTGTGGCGCCTGCTGCATCGCGCCGTCGATTTCATCCGCGATTCCCGGTATGCCGAACGGGAAGCCCGCTGGCGTCCGTTGTATACAATTGGACAATGCAAACCGCTGCCGGCTGTTCGGAAAACCGGAACGTCCGGTGGTTTGCGTGAGCTTGCGGCCGAGCGCGGCGATGTGCGGCGGATCGCGCGACGAAGCGTTGGCTTTTTTGCGGGAACTCGAAACGGCTAGCGCGCCGTAACCGGCTGCTCGACGTTCACGTAATCGTTTTTCAATCGCACGTAGTGTTGTGCGGAATAGTAGAGCTGCTCGATCTGCGCATTCGTCAACGTGCGCACGCAGCGCGCCGGATTTCCGAGCCACAATTCGCCTTCGCCGACCACTTTGCCAGGACTCACCATCGCGCCCGCGCCGATCATCGAATGCCGGCACACGCGAACGCCGTCGAGCACCGTCGCGTGCATGCCGATCAGGCACGAGTCTTCGATCGTGCACGCATGCAGGATCGCGCCATGCCCTACGGTCACGTCGCTGCCGATCAATAGCGGAAAACCGCCGGGCGTATACGGTCCGTCGTGCGTGACGTGCAGTACCGCGCCGTCCTGAATGTTCGTGCGGACGCCGACGCGGATGTGGTTCACGTCGCCGCGAACGGCCACGAAAGGCCAGATCGAAACGTCGTCGCCGAGTTCCACGTCGCCGATGACGACAGCGGCCGGATCGACGTAGACGCCGGCGCCTAAACGTGGCGTCTTGTCGCGATATGCGCGTAGGTTATTCATGCGGCGATCCTATCATCGCGAGCCGCGCGCTACACTTCGGCGATGGATTCGATTTCGCACGTCGATCTCAACGCCGCCCTCTTGCGATTGCGAGCCGCGCATCAACAGTATGTGCCGGACTACGCACAGCGGAGCGGCGATCTAAAACGACTGCGCGCCGTCTTCCAGGCGCGGCTTGAGGATTTCGCCACCGCGATGAGCGACGATTTCGGACGCCGTTCGCGTCACGAATCGCTGCTCACCGACGGCATGACGGTGCTCAGCGAAATCGATTACCTTCTTTCGCATCTTCGCCGCTTGATGCGACCGACGAAAGCGGCGGCCGACGTGCTGTTTTTCCCCGCTCGCGCGGAAATCCGTTACCAGCCGCTCGGCGTCGTTGGCGTTATCGCGCCGTGGAATTATCCGGTGAACCTCGCGATCGTGCCGTTGGCGACGGCGATCGCGGCCGGCAACCATGTCATGCTGAAACCGTCCGAAAACACGCCGCGCACATCGGCGCTTCTGCGCGACATGCTCGCTGAGGTGTTTCCAGACGATCGCGTCGCGACAGTGCTCGGCGGTCCCGATGTCGCGGAGCGATTCGCAGCGCTGCCGTTCGATCATCTGTTCTTCACCGGTTCGACCGCGGTCGGGCGCAAGGTGATGATGGCCGCCGCGCAAAACCTGACGCCGGTGACACTCGAACTCGGCGGCAAATCGCCGGTCATCGTGGCGGAGAATTACCCGGTGGCCAAAGCGGTCGATCGCATCGCCGCCGGCAAATTCCTCAACGCCGGGCAGACCTGCGTCGCGCCGGACTATGTGCTGCTGCCCGGCGCGACGATTCCTCCCTTTGTGGACGAAATGAAAAAGTATATTTCGCGGCGTTATGGCGTCATGGCCGAGAACGCCGACTACTCCAGCGTGATCAACGATGCGCACTATGCGCGGCAGACACGGCTTCTCGAGCAGGCTCGGCGCAGCGGCGCAGAGGTTATTCCGCTGGCCGACAACGATGCGGCTCGCCGCTGTCTGGCGCCGACACTTATCGTCAATCCGCACGCCGATCTCGACGTGATGCAGCAAGAAATCTTCGGGCCGATTTTGCCGCTGATCGCAATCGAATCGATCGATACCGCGATCGATTTCATCAATGCGCGGCCGCGGCCTCTCGCGCTATACGTGTTCGACACCGATAAAGCGATGGTCGAGCGCGTTCTGCAGCGAACAACCGCCGGCGGTGTATCCGTCAACGACACGGTGATGCAGTTCGCGCAGGTCGAGCTGCCGTTCGGCGGAGTCGGTCCGTCCGGCATGGGGCAGTATCACGGGCATCAGGGGTTTTTGACATTCAGCAAACAAACGTCTGTGCTTTATCAGGCGCGCTGGACAATGATGAAGTTGCTGCGCCCGCCGTATCGTGGATTGGCCGACTTTATCGCCAAGTTTCTCACGCGCTAAGACGGCAGCTATGCACGTTTCGCCTGCATTGATGAAACTGCTTGGCATCGAACGGCTGATCGTTCAAGCGCCGATGGCGGGTGTGTCGACGCCGGAAATGGCGGCCGCGGTTTCGAACGCGGGCGCGCTCGGTTCAATCGCCGTCGGCGCAACCTATGCGGAAGGAGCGCGCGCAATGATTAAAGCGGTGCGTGCACGAACGGCGAAGCCGTTCAACGTGAATGTTTTCTGCCACCGCCCGGCCCGCGCGCGGCCGCTGTCGAGAAGGCATGGATCGAACGCCTGCGACCGGAATTCGCGCGATTCGATTCGGCACCGCCAACTGCATTGCGCGAAATTTATCGCAGCTTCGTCGAAGACGATGCGATGCTCGCCATGCTTCTCGATGAGAAACCGCACGTCGTCAGTTTTCATTTCGGGCTTCCGTCGCAAGAACGTGTGCAAGCGCTGCTCGACGCAGGCATCGTCTTGTTCGGATCGTCGACCAGCCTGTCGGAAGCGCAAGAGCTCGTTCGTGCGGGTGTCCACGTTGTCGTGGCGCAAGGTTACGAAGCGGGCGGGCATCGCGGTACGTTCGATGCCGACGCGCACGACGATCGATTGGGTACGTTCGCGTTGACGCGATTGCTGGTGCGCAATCTCGACGTTCCCGTCATTGCCACCGGCGGCATCATGGACGGCGCCGGAATTGCCGCGATGCTCACGCTCGGCGCGGCGGCGGCACAAATGGGAACGGCTTTTATTGCCTGCGACGAATCGCTGGCGGACGAGGGATATCGCGCGGCGCTTTTCAGCAACGCCGCCCATCACACCGTGATCACGCAGGCGATTTCCGGACGCCCCGCACGTTGTCTCGCGAATCGATTCACAGCGATCGGCGAACGGACTTGCGACGGTGAAATCCCCGACTATCCGATTGCTTATGACGCCGGCAAAGCGCTGCACGCTGCGGCGAAAACGAAAGGCGAGTTCGGTTTCGGCGCGCAGTGGGCGGGCCAGGGCGCGCCGTTGGCGCGTCATACGTCGTCTGCGGATCTCATCGCGCAGCTTGTCGACGAAATGAAACGAGCGTCGGAGTAGAGAACCGAGAAAGCGCCGCGAGTGCACGGTCACGCATGGCTGCGCAAAGCAGTCGCGTCTATATGACTTTTATATGGACGCAGCGCGAATCCCTACAACTTTTATATTCGGACGTTCCTAAAGTTGCGCCTGTTGATTTTTTGACGGAGCGCGCTCATGGATTTCGTTTTCCTCGGGTTGCTCGTAGTTCTCGTCGCGATGACATGGGGATTTCTGCGTTTGTGCGCGCGCCTGGAGCCGCGCCGATGACGCACGTCGTGCCATCGGCTCTTATCGCGAGTGCGCATTCATGACTGCGACGTACTGGATTGCCGCGCTTATCGCGCTCGCGCTCAGCGTGTATCTCACCATCGCGCTGCTCAAACCGGAATGGTTCGAATGACTGCCAACGACTATCTGCAACTGGGCCTGTTTCTCGTCGTGCTTCTCGCCCTCGTGAAGCCGCTGGGAACGTACATGGCACTCGTCTTCGCGGACGAACCGAACCGCATCACGCGCACCGGCGCGCCGCTGGAAAAATTGTTGTATCGGATCGGCGGCGTCGATGTCGCGGAAGACATGAACTGGGTGCGCTACGCGCTGGCAATGCTCGTGTTCAATATCGCGGGCTCGCTGCTTCTTTACGCGCTGATGCGTCTGCAGGCGTGGCTGCCGTTGAACCCGCAGCACATGGTCAACGTGCCGCCCGATCTGGCGATGAACACCGCGATCAGTTTCGCCACGAACACGAACTGGCAGGCGTACAGCGGCGAATCGACGTTGAGTTATCTGACGCAGATGCTGGGCCTCGGTGTGCAGAATTTTCTTTCTGCGGCGACAGGCATTGCCGTGTTGATTGCGCTGATCCGCGGATTCACGCGCCGCTCGTCGAAGACCATCGGAAATTTTTGGGTCGATCTTACGCGCGCCACGCTTTATATCTTGCTGCCGCTCGCGTTCGTCACCGCGCTCGTTCTGGTGTGGCAGGGCGTGCCGCAAAACTTCAAACCCTATGAAGATGTGCCGTTGCTGCAAGCGACGACGCAAACGGACACCGTCAAAGATGCAAACGGCAACGATGTCACCGCCACGTCGCCCGCCACGCAGCAATCGTTGCCGCTGGGTCCGGCCGCATCGCAGATCGCGATCAAGCAGTTGGGACCGAACGGCGGCGGATACTACGGCGCCAATTCAGCGCATCCGTACGAAAACCCGACGCCGCTGAGCAATTTTCTCGAACTGTTGGCGATACTGCTGATCCCCGCGTCGCTTTGCTACACGTTCGGACATAGGGTGCGCGATCGCCGCCAGGGATGGGCGTTGCTCGCCGCCATGCTGGTGATTTTCGTGCCGCTTCTTCTGCTTTGCGCGGCGGCCGAGCAAGCGGGTAATCCGGCGTTGACTACCCTCGGCGTCGATCAAACGGCCTCGATCGCGCAAGCCGGAGGAAACATGGAAGGCAAGGAAACGCGTTTCGGCGCCGTCGAATCGGCACTGTGGGCGACGGCGACGACGGCGGCCTCGAACGGATCCGTCAACGCGATGCACGATTCGTTCACGCCGCTCGGCGGACTCGTGCCGTTGTGGATGATGCAGCTCGGCGAAGTAATTTTCGGCGGCGTGGGTTCGGGTTTGTACGGCATGCTCGCGTTCGCCATCGTGGCCGTGTTCATCGCGGGATTGATGGTCGGACGAACGCCGGAATATCTCGGCAAGAAAATCGAAGCGCACGAAATGAAGATGGCGAGTCTCGTCGTGCTCATTCCATGCGCGCTGGTCGTGATCGGCACAGCGGTTGCCGTTCTCGCTCCCGAAGGTCTGGTGGGATTGACGACGAACACGGGCGCGCATGGTTTTACGGAAATCCTGTACGCATTTACGTCGGCATCGAACAACAACGGCAGCGCGTTCGGCGGGCTCAATCCGAATACGCCCTTCTACAACGCGGCGCTCGGCATCTGCATGTTTCTCGCGCGTTTTCCGCTGGCCATTGGAATGCTCGCCATCGCGGGTTCTCTCGCCGCGAAAAAACACGTTCCGGTTTCGGCCGGCACACTGCCGACGCATACACCCCTGTTCGTCATTCTGCTGGCGAGCACCGTCATCGTCATCGGTGCGCTGACGTTTCTTCCCGCGCTGGCGTTGGGGCCGATTGCGGAGCAGTTGACGGCGGTAGCGCCTTGAAACTCTCCTCCCGTCATTCCCGTGAAAGCGGGAACCCAGCGACTTTGCTCTTCGTTCGACTTGACGAGCGAAAGACTCTGGATTCCCGCTTTCGCGGGAATGACGAGCAAAGAATCGGAACGATTTGATGACAACTCCTCAAGCCAGCGCTCTTGATCGCCGACTCCTTGTTCCCGCCATCAGCGACGCGTTCAAGAAATTGTCTCCGCGTCTGCAGTTCCGCAATCCCGTCATGTTCGTCGTGTTCGTGTGCAGCGTGCTGACGTCGCTTCTGTGGATCGAAGCGCTCGGCGGACATGGCGAAGCGTCGGCGGGATTCATCCTCGCCGTCGCGTTGTGGTTATGGTTCACGCTGCTGTTCGCGAATTTCGCCGAAGCGATCGCCGAAGGACGTGGCAAGGCGCAAGCCGCTTCGTTGCGCGGCGCGCGGCGCGATGTCGTCGCGAACAAGATCGCGTCGATGCACAAACCCGACGCCGTCACTGTGAGCAGTGCGCACGATTTGCGAAAGGGCGATCTGGTCATCGTAAAGGCCGGCGAATTCATTCCGGGCGACGGCGAGATCGTCGAAGGCGCAGCCACCATCGACGAGAGTGCCGTGACGGGCGAATCCGCGCCGGTCATTCGCGAATCAGGCGGCGACAGAAGCTCCGTCACGGGCGGCACGCGCGTGTTGTCGGACTGGATAATCGTGCGCGTGAGCAGCAATCCCGGTGAAAGTTTTCTCGACCGCATGATCGCGATGGTCGAAGGCGCATCGCGCCGCAAGACGCCGAATGAAATCGCGCTCACCATTCTGCTGGCGAAATTCACGCTCATCTTTCTGCTCGCGTGCGCGACGCTGTTGCCGTATTCGCTATACGCGGTACATGCGTCGGGACATGGCGAACCGGTTTCGATCACCGTGCTCGTCGCGCTGCTGGTGTGCCTCATCCCGACCACGATCGGCGGATTGCTGTCCGCGATCGGCATCGCGGGCATGGATCGCATGATCCAGGCCAACGTGATTGCGATGTCCGGCCGCGCGGTGGAAGCGGCGGGCGACGTCGACGTGCTGCTGCTCGACAAGACCGGCACCATCACGCTCGGCAATCGCCAAGCCGCAGCGTTTTATCCGGCGCCGGGCGTCGGTTTGCCCGTGCTTGCCGATGCGGCGCAACTCGCGTCGCTCGCCGACGAAACACCCGAAGGCCGCAGCATCGTCGTGTTGGCGAAAACGCAATTCGGATTGCGCGAGCGCGACATCGCAAGCAGCGGCGCGCACTTCGTTCCGTTCTCGGCCAACACGCGCATGAGCGGTGTCGATCTGCCCGATCGCACCATCCGCAAAGGTGCGCTCGATGCGATCGACAAATACATCGCGGCATCGCAGGGTGCCATGCCCATCGAAGTTCGCCGCGCGGCGGACGACATCGCGCGCAAAGGCGGCACGCCGCTGGTCGTGAGCGAGGCATCCGATGACGGAGCGGCACGTGCATTGGGCGTCATCGAGCTCAAGGACATCGTCAAAGGCGGCATTCGCGAACGCTTCGCCGAACTGCGTGCAATGGGCATCAAGACCATCATGATCACCGGCG
>DATAVJ010000005.1:0-29377 GCA_036267795.1 Rudaea sp. | reverse complement strand
TGTTCTTCGCGTAGGCTGTGTTCGCCGAAGCCACATCCCTGTGCCTGCGTCGAACGGCGCACTTCCTGTGCGCCGTTGGCGTGTTCGCAAGCTGTTTTTTTTGCGTCCTACATTCTGAAGACGCCGTAGTGCTGGCGTTCGATGGGGGCGTTGAGCGACGCGGAAATTGCGAGGCCGAGTACGCGGCGTGTGTCGGCGGGATCGATTACGCCGTCGTCCCAGAGCCGTGCAGTCGCGTAGTAGGGATGGCCTTGGCGTTCGTACTGTTCGCGGATTGGTGTTTTGAATGCGTCTTCGTCTTCCTTAGTCCACGCTTTGCCGGAAGCTTCTAATCCGTCGCGGCGCACCGTGGCGAGGACCGATGCGGCTTGTTCGCCGCCCATGACGGAAATTCTGGCATTGGGCCACATCCAGAGAAAGCGGGGCTGGTAGCCGCGGCCGCACATCGCATAATTTCCCGCGCCGAAACTGCCGCCGATGATGACGGTGAATTTCGGGACGTGTGAACACGCCACGGCGGTCACCATTTTCGCACCGTCTTTGGCGATGCCGGCATTTTCGTATTTCTTGCCGACCATGAATCCGGTGATGTTCTGCAGGAAGACGAGCGGGATGTTGCGCTGATTGCACAACTCGATGAAGTGCGCGCCTTTCAGTGCGGATTCGGCAAACAGGATTCCGTTGTTGGCGATGATGCCGACTGGATAGCCATATAAATGGCTGAACCCGCACACCAGCGTCTTACCGTAGCGCGCCTTGAACTCTTGAAATTCGGAATCGTCGACGATACGCGCGATGATTTCGCGGATGTCGAACGGACGACGCGCATCCTGCGGAACGATGCCGAAGATGTCGCTGGCGGCATAACGCGGTTCGACCGGTTCGCGGATCGCCACAGGCAATTGTTTGCGTCGATTGAGATTGGCGACGGTGTTGCGGGCGATGGCCAGCGCGTGCTGATCGTTTTCCGCAAAATGATCGGCGACGCCGGAGATCGACGTATGTACATTCGCGCCGCCGAGCGACTCGGCGTCGACGACTTCGCCTGTCGCTGCTTTAACCAGCGGCGGGCCGCCGAGGAAAATCGTGCCCTGTTCCTTGACGATGACGGTCTCGTCGCTCATGGCCGGCACGTATGCGCCGCCTGCTGTGCATGAGCCCATCACGACTGCGATTTGCGGGATGTTGAGCGCACTCAAACGTGCCTGGTTGTAGAAGATGCGGCCGAAGTGGTCTCGGTCGGGAAACACTTCGTCCTGCAGCGGCAGGAACGCTCCGCCGGAATCGACGAGATACACGCACGGCAAATGATTTTCCAGCGCGATTTCCTGCGCGCGCAGATGTTTCTTCACGGTGATCGGAAAATATGTGCCGCCTTTCACGGTGGCGTCGTTGGCGACGACGACGACTTCAATCCCGTTCACGCGGCCTATGCCGGTGACGATGCCCGCGCACGGCGCCTGGTCTTCGTACATTCCGTGTGCAGCGAGCGGCGACAATTCCAGAAACGGCGATCCGGAGTCGAGGAGGGCACGAATGCGTTCGCGCGGAAGCAGTTTGCCGCGCTCGGTGTGTTTGTTGCGCGCCTTTTCACCGCCGCCGAGGGCGGTTTTTTCGAGCTGACGTTTCAAGTCATCGACGGTGGCGCGCATGTGCGCGGCGTTGGTTTGGAATTCTGTCGAGCGGACGTCGATTTGGGATTCGATGACGGGCATCGTTGGCATCGTGTGCGAAGGATTCGCCACAATATATCAGCGGACGGACAGTCGGCGCGTTTCGCGGCGTCCGCTCTCTGTGCCGTCGTTCCGGCTAAAGCCGGAATCCAGCTCCGTCACTGGTGATGGGCAATCAGACCAATTCGATCGCCAGCGCAGTCGCTTCGCCGCCGCCGATGCACAGCGATGCAACGCCGCGTTTTCCGCCGCGCGCTTTCAACGCATGAATCAGCGTCACGACCAGCCGCGCGCCGGACGCGCCGATCGGATGGCCGAGAGCGCAGGCGCCGCCGTTGACGTTGAGTTTGTCGTGCGAAACGCCGAGATCGCGCATCGGCGCCATGGCGACGACGGCGAACGCTTCGTTGACTTCGAACAGATCGACGTCTTCGACTTTCCATCCGGCTTTCTTCAGCACGTTCTGGATCGCGGTGACCGGTGCGGTCGTGAACCATTCCGGTTCCTGCGAATGCGTGGCATGCGCGACGATGCGTGCGATCGGTTTCACGCCGCGTCTTTTCGCTTCATCCTCGCCCATGATGACGGTCGCCGCGGCGCCGTCGGAAATGCTCGATGAACTCGCCGCCGTCACCGTGCCGTCTTTGCGGAAGGCAGGCTTCAGCGTGGGGACTTTTGCCGGATCGGATTTGCCGGGCTGTTCGTCGGTAGCGACCTCGATGTCGCCCTTCTTGCCGGCGACTTTCACTGCCACGATCTCGTCGGCGAATGCGCCGGACTTGATGGCGTTTTGCGCGCGCTTCACCGATTCGATCGCGAAGGCATCCTGTTCCTCACGCGTGAACGTGTATTTGTCGGCGGTCGCTTCGGCGAACACGCCCATGGACTGGCCGTCATACGGGTTCGTCAATCCGTCCCACGCCATGTGGTCGACCATCTTCGCCTCGCCGTAGCGCAGGCCGCCGCGCGCATTGATCATGTGCGGCGCGTTGGTCATCGATTCCATGCCGCCGGCAACGACGACGGTCGCGGAGCCCGCCTTGATCAAATCGTGCGCGAGCATGATCGCCTTCATGCCGGAGCCGCAGACTTTGTTGATCGTCGTGCAGCCGGTGGATTTCGGCAGTCCGGCAGCGAGCGATGCCTGGCGCGCGGGCGCCTGACCGAGATTGGCCGACAGCACGCAGCCCATGATGACTTCCGAAACGTCGTCGGGTTTCACGCCGGCTTGATCGAGCGCGGCCTTGATCGCCGCGGCACCGAGAGTGGGCGAGGGCACGCCGGTGAACTGGCCGAGCATTGAACCGATGGCGGTGCGTTTTGCGCCGGCGATGACGATGGAATCAGACATGCTTTTCTCCAGTAACTTTCGCGACCAACGCCGCGTGACAGGTTCGTATTATCGCCCGGTATAGCGCGGCGAGCTAACTCAGCCGAAATTCTTGTCGAGCTGTTCGGCGATTTCACGCTCGATCATCGGTTTCATCGCACCGAACAGGAATCCCAATTCGGCGTGCACGATCACTTCGGTTTTCGTCACGCGAATTTCACCATCGACACCGCTACGCTTGAAGTGCAGCGTGTCGTCGTCCCATTCGCTGGAAACTCCGAATTTCTTGCTGACGGCAGCGGCGGTTTTGTCCACCAGTGCCCTGGCTTGCGCGGGCGTCTGGCCGTGTTTCCTGCGGATGTCGATGGTGGCCATGCGTAATCCTTCGCTCGATCGTTGCGCGCGCCGCGGCTTTGCTATGATGCCTCAAATCCGCGTCAGAACCCGCACGCCGCACCATGATGCGGACGGCGGCGAAAGATACAAGGGGTGCCGTGCGCTTTCCGTTGACCATCATTGCAATGTTCGTGGCGTCGTCCGGCTTCGCCGCAACGATCGACGGGCATATCGACTTGTTTTCCGAAGGCAAGCCGCTGCGTGCCGAGGAAGCGCAGGACGCGATCGTTTATTTTCGACCGAAAATTCCGATGGAGTCGGTACCCGTCACGCCCGCGCAGGAAATGAGCACGGTGCGCAAGCAGTTCGTGCCGCGCGTGATGGCGACGACGGTGGGCAGCACCGTTCGCTTTCCGAATCAGGATCCGATCCTTCACAACGCGTTTTCCACGTCGAAGGACAATGGCTTCGACGTCGGTCTGTACGGCCAGGGCACCGGACAGACAGTGACGTTTTCTCATGTCGGTTACGTGCGCGTGTATTGCAATGTGCACCACTCGATGATCGGACACATTCTCGTTCTCGATACGCCGTATTTCATTCATCCGGATACCAACGGAAATTTTCACATGGACAACGTGCCGGGCGTGGAAGGCGATCTGGTGGTATGGAGCGAACGCGCATCGCCGTGGCATGAGGTCTGGAATGCCAGCGCCATCGCGCCGGTCAACGTGAAGATGGACCTGACCCAGCGCCGTATTCCGCAGCACATGAACAAATTCGGCAAACCCTATGGCCGCGACTCCAATGGCGGATACTGATCCCTCATCGCGTGGCTTCAGCGTGCCGCTGGCGCTGAAGTTCTTTATCGGCAGCGCGTTTCTCATCGCGCTGGCCGTGGGCACGGCGGTCGTGGTCACGTACATCCAAGGTAACCGTATCGCGGCGCGCGCCGTCGATGCCGCGTTGTCGACGAGCACGGCCGTGCAAAAAGAAATCGAACAAAGCCGTCTCGATCAGTTGCAGCTCAAATTGCAAAATATCGCGGCCGATCCGAGCACGGCGAAATACGTTTCGCAGGCGGCAGGAACATCCAGCAATTTGCCCGGACTGAGCGAAAGCAACGATCTCGACACGAAATCGATTTCTGATCTGCTCAAGGAACGGCAAAGCCAGTACAACTTCGATCTCGGCATCGTTCTGGATTCCAAAGGCGTGGTGCTCGGACGCAGCGATCAGACCGAAGCGTTTCAGGAATCGCTGGCGAACGATCCGCTCGTGAAACCGGCGGTGACGAAAGCCGAACCCTTCAGCGGCTACTGGCGGCAAGGCGACAAGCTGTACCAGGCGGCCATCGTGCCGTTGGCGCAGGATCAGGATCTGGTCGGATTTTTGTTGCTCGCGCAACGCGTCAGCGACGAATTGAGCGGACAGATGGCGAAGATCAGCGGTGCGCAGATCGCATTCTGGCTGCCGCAGGAAAAGCAGTTGAAACTCGTCGCGACGTCGCTCGACGACACGGAAGCCAAGGCCCTGCAGGAAGCCGTTTCGGGACAGACGCCGGAATTGACGGCCGCGGTCGCCGGCGGCCAATCGTTGCCGCGCGTGTCGCTGCATTTCGCCGGCCAGCAGTGGGCCGCGCAGCTTGCGCCGACAGCAGCGCCGGGCGAGGGGAACCTCGGTGCGGTGTTGGCGCTCGCGTCGACCGACAAGATCATCGCCAGCTATCGCGACATTCTGAACTGGGTATTGATCGGCGGAGCGATTTCGATCGTCATCGCGTTAGTGCTTTCCTATTTATTGGCGATGGGCATCCTGCGTCCGGTTCGCACCATGGCCGAAGCGGCGGAACAGGCTGCTGCGGGAAATTACAAAACGCAGATCGGTTTGAAAGGCAACGACGAACTCGCGCGCTTGTCGCGTTCGTTCGATTCGCTGTTGTCGGACTTGCGCGAGAAGAGCGACATCGAAGGTTACGTCAGCAATCTCTCGCGATTCCTTCCGGATCCCGCGCGCGAAAGCGCGTCGCCGGCGATATCGAAAACGCCGATTGTGACCGCGCCCGATCCTGCCCGACGCGAAACATTGAGCCTGCTCGGCTTGGAATTTCGCGATCTCGCGAACAGTGACGCGTCGTCATCCGCCGACGATGTCGCGCGGCGCCTCGATAATGCATCGGCGCTCGTCGATGGCGCGAGCCGAACCGCGCCGGTTCGGCAGGGCACCGGCGCGCGGTTCGTCGTCGGTTTTTCCGGCGACACGCGCTCCGTCGCAACGTTGCGCGCGCTCGCGCAGATTCGCGAACGAGCGGCACAGGCTGGACTGGCGCAACCCGCCGCGGCCATCGTGTCGGGTGCGGTGGTGCACGTCGGAACACACAATTCCGGACCGGCGATCGTCGGCGTCGCGAGCCTGCATCTGGATCGTCTGATGCCCGAAGCGGCGCCCGGACAAACATTGTTGACGCGCCAGGGCGGCGATGAAATCAAGGCGGCGCTTGGCCAGTCTCGACTCGCGATCGCAACCGGTGCCGCGACGGGCAAAAAGTTTTATGCGCTGTCGGAAACGGCGCTGACCGATTTGCCCGCCGCGCCGGCGCCCGCCTCCATCGCTCAGGACGGCGACACGCCGACGGTTATTCCCGCTTCCAAATCGTCCGCGCGATCGGACGTGGTGCGCACGACACGCTCGATATCGCTCGATCCCGGCAGCACCTTCGGCGGCCGATACCGCATCTTGTCCGAACTTGGCGCGGGTGGAATGGGCGTCGTCTACAAGGCGCACGATCTGGAACTCGACGACGTCGTCGCGCTGAAGATGCTGAAACCCAGCGCGCTGATGGATCAGGAACAGCTCGACCGTCTCAAGAGCGAAATCAAGCTCGCGCGCATGATCACGCATCCGAACGTGTTGCGTACCTTCGATTTCGGCGAAGTGGAGGGCCATCCGTACATTTCGATGGAATACGTGCGCGGGTTGACGCTGCGATATCTGCTCAGCGAAACCAAACGCATTCCGTATTCGGCGGGACTGCGCATCGCGCGTCAGCTTTGCTCCGGCCTGGCCGCGGCGCACGAAGTCGGCGTGCTTCATCGCGACATCAAACCGGAAAATCTGATCCTGCAGCAAACGGGCAACGCGAAGCTGATGGATTTCGGCATCGCTCGTCCGCTGCGTCAAAGCATCAAAGGCCACACGGAACCTGGTACCTTTCTCGGTACGCCGAATTATTCGCCGCCGGAGCAGTTGTCCGGCGAAGAACTCGATCAGCGCGCCGATATTTATTCGAGCGGCGTGCTCATGTGCGAGATGTTCTGCGGGAAATTGCCGTTCAGCGGCGCCAACACATTGGAAATCTATATCGCCCAGACACAGCAGGCGCCGATCAAGCCATCGGAGTTCTGGCCGGAAATACCGGAAGGACTCGAAGTGATCATCCTGCGCTGCCTGCAACGACACCCGTCCGACCGCTACGCCACCGCAAACGACCTTTCAGCGGCTCTGGCGCAGCTTCGCGCTTGATTTTTCATACTGTTATGGCACATTCTTGATGCCTGTTCGCATGCACGCGCCGTCGCGGTCGTGGGGAATCGCTTGGCTCTACGGTATTTCATCGTCCTGATTTCGTTGGTCGCCGCCGGATCGGTGTCGGCGCAGGATGCCGTTTTGTCCGCGGCGGACGATCAACCGAAGGCATCGCCGTGGACATGGTTCGGCGATGTGCTCGTACGCGGCGACCGCACGACGGATATTCCCCGGCCAGTGGACAGCACGATCAATCGCGTCTTCGGCCGCGGCCGCTTCGGCGTCTTGTACGATCCGATTCCGAATCTGGAATTCGGCGGCGCGATCAAACTGGCCGTAGCCAACAATCCGAATAGCGACGACCGTTCGTACAACGAAAACGAGCGCAGCAACGATATCGCCATCGATCAGTTGTTCGTGCGCTGGAAACCGACCGACACCACGTCGGTTCTTCTGGGCAAATCCGTTTTTCCGCTCGAACTCACGCCGATGGTGTGGGATTCGGATCTGCGCCCGGTGGGCGTGAGCGCCGACACCAGCGTCAGCGTCAATTCGCTCGACCGTCTGCAATTCACCGCCGGTTATTTCAATGGCAATCTTCCGTACGGCGACGATTCTCGCATCGCTGCGGTGCAGGCGGCTTATCGCTGGCACGAAGGCCAACCGGTGAACGGTGCGGTTATCGTTTCGTATCTGGATTTCAGCGATCTCGAGCAGCTCACGTTGCAAGGTTTGGCGCGCTCCAACCAGCGCATCGGCAATCAGCTCGTCAGCGATTACCGCTTGCTCGACACGCAATTCGTCGGCCGCATGCGTCCGTGGGGCATGCCGCTGGAAGCACGCATCGATTTGCTGCGCAATCTCGGTGCGGACAGCCAAAGCGACGGCGCGCGCGGCAGCATCGTTCTCGGCGACCGGCGTCAACCGCACGGATGGGAATTCGGCTTCTCCGCGCAGCGCATCCAGCGCGATGCCGCGATGGCCGCCTTCAATTCCGACGACTGGTGGTTCCACAGTTTCGCCCGCGGCGTCATGCCTTGGGTCGGTTACGGATTCGATGCCACATGGAGCATGCGCCTGGCCGAATTTCACGAACGCCGCGACGGTGTAAGCGATTACACGGATCGCGTTCTGCTCGATCTGGATGCGCAGTGGTAACGGCCGTCCGAATTATTGCGTCTGTGCTACATTCTTCGAAGGGATTGTCGGGTTATGGCATTGAACGTGCGCCTCACCTTTCCGAATAAAGAACATGCGGATGTATTGATCGCGCCCGGCGATACCACCGTCGGCTCGGCGCAGGACAATGCCGTCGTGCTGCCCGGCGCGGGGGTCGCGGCGCATCACGCGAGCGTGTCGGTAAGCGAACGCAGCTACGTACTCAACATCACCGATGCGCAGGCGCGCACGCACGTCAACGCGCGGCCGGTGCGCGAAAAAGCTATTCTCAGGCTGGGGGATATCGTTAGTCTTGATACGGTGCAGTTCATGCTGAAACCCGATCGCGACGACGTCATCCGGACCACGGTTCCGGCACAGAAAACTGCTCCCGTCGCCACTGGCGCAGACGATCCCAGCGCGACGCGCACGCGTCTCACGCCGCCCAAGGCAGTGTTGCGCGGCGTGTCCGGCGCTTATTTCGGCAAGATCATTCCGATCCGCGGCCGTCTCGTCATCGGCCGCGGCAGCGAGTGCGATCTGATTCTCGATGAGGCTGAGATGTCGCGGAAGCACGCCGTGATAGAAAATTTCGGCGACGGTATTTATCTGCGCGACATGGGTTCGGCGAACGGCACGTTCGTCAATGGCGTGCAGGTTCGCGATGCGGTGCTGCACCCCGACGACCAGATCGCGTTTGATCGCAATCGTTTTCTGCTCGAAGCGCCGGGCATGCCCGGCCGCATCGAAGGCGAGGTTACCGCCGAAGAACCCGCGCACAACATCACGCAGACGATGCAGGCGATCCGCATGCCGGAAACCGCTTCGGCGACGTCCGAGCGCAACCGCAACGACATCTGGTGGCTGATCGGCGCCGCCGCACTCATCGCTGCGGGCATCGCGCTGCTTCTGTTCGTGCGCTTCTAGAACCTATCTCAAAATCGGTTGCCGCTTTGCTCGTCATTCCCGCGAAAGCGGGAATGACAAGATGGAGATTTCCGGTGTCCGGTCGATTTTGAGAGACAAGTTCTAAATAAAATCTCGGGCGGATTGCCGCTGCGGCGGCTTAATTCGCCGCTCGCGCGGTAAATCCTGTCTTCGCCATTGACGCCGCCGTTGTTTTACGGCGATATACTCGTTCTCGTTGCCCAAGCGAGCAGGGGTCGAGGGGCACGAGGCTATGAACCTCGCGGGTGCGTTCCGCTTTTCGTCCAGTCTGGTTTTCATCATGGATGCCGGCGACGGAAGCATTGTGGATGTGAATCCCGCCTTCGAACGCCGCATCGGCTATATGCGCGACGAGATCGTCGGCAAGCCTCCCGGCAGATTCGAAATCTGGCCGGACATCGAAACGCGTGCGCGCTTATGGACGCGCGTACGGACCGAAGGCTGCGTGCGCAGCGATCATGTGACGTTCCGGTCGCGGCAAGGCGTTGCGCTCAGCGGCACCGTGCAATGCGAAATGTTCGTGCTGGACGGCACGAGTTCGATGCTCGTCGTCATACAGGATGTTCGCGAAGCCGGTGTCGAATCGGATGTCGACAACGATCCAGGCAACTATCGCGCGCTGTTCCTCGCGGCCGCAGAAGGTTTGTATCGCAGCCTGCCTAACGGCGGGTGGATCGACGTCAATCCGGCGCTGGCGCGCACGCTGGGCTACGAATCGCCGGCGCAACTGTTGTTGGAAACGAATCGGCGTCGCGTCAGTGAGTTGTATGTCGATCCGAATCACGCAGCGCGTTTGTACAAACTGCTCGACGACGAAGGCCAGTTCGAGGATGAACACGCCGAAGTGCGCTGCCGCAACGGCCAATCGGTGTGGATATCCGAAAACGGCCGTGCCGTCCGCAATGCGGAAGGCCGCATCATGTACTACGAAGGCTCGATCGTCGACATCACACAGCGCGTGCGGGCGCAGACACAACTGCGTCAATCCGAAGCGTTGTACAAAACACTGATCGAGAATTGCCGCGACGGCGTGTTTCTCGTTCATCACGATCACGTCATCTTCGCCAATCAAACGCTCGCCGACATGCTCGGCTACAACGCCGATGAACTGGCCGGCCGACGCTACATGGATTTCGTCGCGCCGGAGTCGGTGGCGGAACAAAACGAGCGGCGTGCATCGCACACCGACGGTTCGCGATCGATGCAGGATTACGAAGTGCAGGTGCTGCGCAAGGACGGCGCACACCGCCTCATGCGCGTGCGAGCGGGCGCGGTGGAATACAACGGCGAAATCGCGAGCACCGGCACGCTGCAGGACATCACGGACGATCGCGCCGCGCAACTGGCGCTCGCCGCGGCGGAAAGGAAATACCGTTCGCTGTTCAAGAATTCCGTGACGGGCATGTTCCAGAGCCATCCCGATGGCGGTCTGATACAGGCCAACGATGCGCTCGCACGCATTCTGGGTTACGACAGCGCAGATGCGCTGATGTCCGGTGTCACGCACATGAATCAAATCTATTCAAGGGCGGACGATCGCACACGGCTGATCGAACGTCTGCTCAAGGAAGGCGGCGTTGACGACGTCATTTTCAGCGCGCGCCGCCGCAACGGCGGCGAAGTGATCGTGGAGTTGTCGGCGCGGACGATTCTCGACGGTAACGGCAATCCGCACTACATCGAAGGTTCTGCGCAGGACGTGACCGCGCGACTGGATGCCGAACGCGCGTTGCAGCAATCCGAAATGCGCTATCGCACGCTGGTCGAACACAGCCAGGCCGGCGTCTACATGATGCTCGACGACCGTTACACTTACGTCAACCACGCGTTCGCGGCGATGTTCGGCTATTCGGAAAGCGAACTGATCGGTGCGGATTTCCGTGTGCTCGTGCCGCCGGAATCCAGCAAGCAGCAGGAGACGCGCTATCGGCGGCAGACTCAAACGGACAAGAACCGCGGCGATTACTGTGTAACCCTGTTGCGCAAGGATGGCGTTCGCATCGACACGATGGTGAGCGCGGGCACCGCTTCCATCGACGGGCGCGCCTACACCACCGGCACTATTCGCGACGTGACCGACGAACGCCGCGCACAACGTCAGCTCGAACACAACGCGAGCCACGACCTGCTGACGGGTTTGCCGAATCGCGTTTTCTTCGAAGAAGAACTGTCGCGCGTGATCGGCGAATCGCGTGCGATGGATTCGAACGATTACGCCGTGCTATTTCTGGATCTCGACGGATTCAAACTCGTCAACGACAGTCTCGGACACGCCAGCGGCGACGTGCTCTTGGTGCACATCGCGGAGACGTTGCACGCACAACTCGGCAGCCATTGCCTCATCGCGCGCTACGGCGGTGATGAATTCACGTTGCTGCCGCACGGCGCATGCCCGCGCGCACGCGCCGAACAACTCGCACAGCGCGTACTGACATTGCTGGCGGGATCGTTCGACGTGAATGGCCATCGCGTATTCTCCGGCGCGAGTGTCGGCGTCGTGCTTGGACGCCCGGAATACCATTCGCCGGATCAGGTTCTGCGCGACGCCGATACGGCGATGTATCGTGCCAAGGCCAGCGGCAAGTCGGCGTACATTATTTTCGACGATGCCATGCACGCCGCCGCACGCGCGCGGCTGAAAATTGAAACCGAGCTGCGCTTCGCTCTGGAGCGCGGCGAATTCCATGTCTTCTATCAACCCATCGTCGATTTGCCGACAGGACGTGTACGCAGTTGCGAAGCGTTGGTACGCTGGCAGCATCCGGAACGCGGCCTGTTGTTGCCCGCGTCGTTTCTGGATGTCGCCGAAGAAACCGGCACGCTCGTGGCCATCGACTGGTGGGTGCTCGAACATACGTGCCGCAACTTGATCCGATGGCAACGCCGCCACCCGGCGCATGCGGCGCTGCGCGTCAACGTCAATATCGATGAACGTCAATTCGCGGAGCCCAACGTCGTCGCCAATGTGCGCGACATCCTGAATCGCACCGGCGTCGATCCGGCGTGTCTCGCGCTCGAAATCACCGAGACGGTGTTCCGCCGCGGGCGCAAGGAAGCGGAAGTAACCCTGTCGGGTCTGAAAGCGCTCGGTGTCGCATTGGTCGTCGACGATTTCGGGACGGGCTACTCATCGCTCGATTCGTTCGCGACGTCGCCGTTCGATGCGCTGAAAGTCGACCAAAGTTTCGTGCGCGACATGGTGACGAATTTCCGGCATCGCGCCATTGTGCGCACCATCGCGAGCCTCGCCGTCGATCTCGGCTTAAGCTTGATCGCAGAGGGCGTCGAGCGTGCCGATCAAGCCGAAGTTCTGGTCGAACTGGGATATGGCGGCGCGCAGGGATTTCTTTATTCGCCGGCGCTGCCGCTGGACGACCTCGAGCGCGTTCTCGAACACGGTTTCAGCCACAACGACGGTTCCGCCGCCGACGCTGTTGCCTAATTGGTGCGGCGCGGCATAATGGGACTCCCTTCGGAGTCCTCGATGAGCCGCACGTACAACTTCAGCGCCGGTCCGGCCGCGTTACCGGAATCCGTTTTGCGCATTGCCCAATCCGAGATGCTGGAGTGGGGCAAGGCGCACGCCTCGGTGATGGAGATCAGTCATCGCGGCAAGGATTTCATCGCGCTGGCGCACGACTCCGAACGAGATTTGCGCACATTGCTGCAAATTCCACAAAACTACAAAGTACTTTTTTTGCAGGGCGGCGCGACGCAGCATTTCGCGCAGATCCCGATGAATTTCGCAGGCGGCAAACCGGCCGACTACGTGGTTACCGGCGCGTGGGGCGAAAAAGCCTGCAAAGAAGCCAAGCCGCTGACGAAGGTCCAGATCGCCGCCAGTTCCGAATCGACGAACTTCACGACGATCCCGCCGCGCGACGGCTGGACGCTCGATGCGAATGCCGCCTACGTTCACTACACGCCGAACGAAACGATCCATGGCGTGGAATTCCAAACTATTCCGGACGTGGGCGACGTGCCGCTCGTGGCGGACATGTCGTCGAACATCATGTCGCGCCCGATCGACGTGTCGAAATTCGGCGTGATTTACGCAGGTGCGCAAAAAAATATCGGCGCATCCGGACTCGTCGTGATGATTGTCCGCGACGATCTGCTGGCGCGCTGTCCCAAGGACATTCCGAAAATTTTCAACTATGCCGAACAATCCGCGAACGATTCGATGCTGAACACGCCGAACACGTTCGGCTGGTATCTGGCCGGACTCGTTTTCAAATGGCTGCAAAGCGAAGGCGGACTCGCCGAAGTCGAGAAGCGCAATATCGCCAAGGCAAATCTTCTTTACGGCTATATCGACAATTCCGGCTTCTACAAAAATCCGGTCGAGAAATCGTCGCGTTCGCGGATGAATGTACCGTTCACGCTGCCGCGCGAAGATCTCGATGCGTTGTTTCTGAAAGAGTCGGACGCGAATGGATTGATGGCGCTCAAAGGCCATCGCGCCGTGGGCGGAATGCGTGCGTCGATCTACAACGCGTTGCCGATCTTAGGCGTGCAAGCGCTTGTCGACTTCATGAAGGATTTCGCCGAACGCAACGCTTAATTCAGTTGTTGTCATCCCAGCGAAAGCTGGGATCCAGTTTTTTAACTTAGCGAAAAGCTGGATTCCAGCTTTCGCTGGAATGGCAGGATCGGAGCATGTTCAAGATTCAAACGCTCAACAACATCTCGAAGAATGGACTCAGCCGCCTACCGGCGAATCTCTACGCCGTCTCCAACGAAGCCGCCGAACCGGACGCCATTCTCGTCCGCTCCGCCGACATGCACGGCAAATCCCCGCCGGCATCGATCAAGGCTGTCGCGCGCGCGGGCGCAGGCACCAACAACATTCCCGTTGCCGAATTCAGCAAGCGCGGCGTGCCGGTCTTCAACGCGCCGGGCGCAAACGCCAACGCGGTGAAGGAACTCGTCGTCGCCGGCATGCTGATTTCCGCGCGCAACTTGAACGACGCGCTGTCATTTGTCGGCGGACTGAATTCCGACGACGATCTGCATCGCAAGGTCGAAGCGGAGAAAAAGCGTTTCGTCGGTACCGAGTTGTCCGGCAAGACACTCGGCGTGGTCGGGCTCGGCGCCATCGGCGTGAAAGTCGCCAACGCGGCACGCGCGCTCGGCATGCAGGTGCTCGGATTCGATCCGCACATGACGATCGATGGGGCATGGGCGTTGTCGTCGGATGTCGCGAAGGCCGGTTCGCTCAACGAGTTGTTCGCCGCGGCCGATTACATTTCTTTCCACGTTCCCCTGAACGACGCCACGCGTGGAATCTTCGGCGCTACGGCGCTGGAAGCGGTCAAGCCGGGCGTTGTGCTCCTGAATTTCGCGCGCGAAGGAATCATCGATGGCGCCACGTTGAAACTGGGGCTCGACGACGGGCGCATCGGCCGCTATGTCACCGATTTTCCCAGCAGCGATCTTTTGTCGAATCCGCGCGTCATCGGTTTGCCGCACCTCGGTGCTTCGACCGGCGAAGCCGAGGAAAATTGCGCGCTGATGGTCGTCGATCAATTGCGCGATTTTCTCGAAAATGGAAACGTACACAATGCGGTCAATTTTCCGAATATCCGCATGTCGCGAACGGGTGCTTCGCGATTGTGCATTGCCAATCAAAACCGACCGAACATGATCGGGCAGTTGTCGCATGTGCTCGGCGAAGCAGGCGTCAACATCGCGCAGATGCACAACGCCTCGCGCGGCGATCTGGCGTACACGCTGATCGATCTCGATTCGCCGGCCACCGACGCGCTGATTACGTCGATCGGCAAGATTGACGGTATCCTTTCGGTGCGCGCCATCGCGCACTGAGGTTTCGTTCATGGCGAAGAAAAAGCCTGCCGCCCCGTTTTCGCTCGCCGATGCGCGCGCCCGCATCGACGGAATCGATCGGCAGATTCAGGAACTGATCGCCGAACGCGCCGGCTGGGCGCGTCAGGTCGGCAAGGCGAAAGGACCACTCAAAGCGGCGATCGACTACTACCGGCCCGAGCGCGAGTCGCAAGTGCTGCGCATGGTGATCGATCGCAACGACGGCCCGCTCGCCGATGAAGTGCTGGTGCGTTTGTTCCGAGAAATAATGTCCGCATGCCTCGCGCAGCAAGAGCCGTTGAAGGTGGGTTATCTCGGCCCGGAAGGCACGTTCAGCGAACAGGCGGTACGAAAACACTTCGGACATTCGGCGCACGGATTGCCGTTGTCGACGATCGAGGAAGTATTTCAGGAAGTCGAAGCCGGCGATGCGGATTTCGGCGTGGTGCCCGTCGAGAATTCGGGGCAGGGCACGATACAGATCACGCTCGACATGTTCCTCACGTCGCATTTGAAAATATGCGGCGAAGTCGAATTGCGCGTTCGGCAATATCTGCTCTCGCGCACGGGTCTCATAAAGGATATCGAACGTATCTATTCGCATCCGCAATCGTTCGCGCAGACCAAAGGGTGGTTGCGAAGCAATCTGCCGAAAGTCGAGAAGATTGCCGTGTCGAGCAACGCGGAAGCCGCGCGGCGTGCACGCAATGCCGATGATGCCGCGGCGATCGCCGGCGAGGCGGCCGGCCACGTCTACAATCTGCGCAAAGTAATCATCAGTCCGATCGAGGACCGTGACGACAACACGACACGCTTCCTTGTCCTCGGGCGCCAATTCTTTCCGCCATCCGGACACGATCGCACGTCGGTGCTCGTCTTCATCAAAGATCAACCCGGCGCGCTGTTCAACGTGCTCAATCCATTCGCCAGGCACGGCATCAGCATGAACCGCATCGAATCGCGGCCGTCGCATCAGGCGAAATGGGAGTACGCGTTCTTCATCGATTTATCGGGACACGTCGACGACGAACCAATGAAAAAGGCGCTCGCGGAACTGAAAAAGCATGCGGCGCAAATCAAGATACTCGGCTCGTATCCGGTGGCCGTATTGTGAGCTTCGATCCGTCGCAGCTGGCGAACGCGGCCACGCGCGGTTTGCGTGCGTACGATCCCGGCCATGATTTACCCGCGTTGCGCAAACGTTTCGGACCGGCACTCGCCGAACTCGGGTCGAACGAAAATCCGATTGGCCCCAGTCCGCGCGCGCTGGCAGCGATTCAGAACGAACTCGCGCATCTGTTTCGCTATCCGGATCCGAAGGGCGGCGCTCTCAAGGCAGCGCTCGCCGAGCGACTGAACGTCGATGTCGCGCAAATCACGTTCGGCAACGGATCGCATGAATTGTTGATGCTCATCGCGCAATGTTTCGCGGACGCGAACACGTCGGTTGTGTTTTCCGAATTCGGATTCGCCGTGTTTCCGATCGCGACCGCCGCGGCCGGCGCGCAGGCGATTCGTGTGCCCGCATTGCCGCGCGACGACGCGACGATGCCGCTCGGCCACGATCTAAAAGCGATGGCGAAGGCCGTTCGCGCCGACACGCGAATCGTCTATCTCGCCAATCCGAACAATCCAACCGGCACGTGGTTCGACGACGCCGCACTCGAAACGTTCTTGAAAACCGTTCCGGGAAATACGCTGATCGTCGTCGACGAGGCGTATCACGAATTTACGTTCGCGCCGGGACTGACGACGGCGCTGCAATTCCTGGCGCGCTATCCGAATCTCATCGTGACGCGCACGTTTTCGAAAGCCTATGCGCTCGCCGGATTGCGTCTGGGCTACGCGATCAGTTCATCGGAGGTGGCGGCGATTTTCGAGCGTTTGCGCGAGTCGTTCAACTGCAACGGTCTCGCGCTGATCGCAGCCGAAGCCGCGCTGATGGACAAGGAACACGTCGCGCGTTCGAAAGCTTGGAATCTCGCCGAACGCGAATGGCTCGCGGGAAAACTGCGCCATCGCGGTTTTCGTGTGTTGCCGTCGCAAACCAATTTCGTATTGATCGATTTCGGGCGCGACGCCACGCCGATCGAAAAGGTATTGTTCGACAACGGTGTGATCGCGCGGCCGATGGGCGGCTACGGACTTCCGGAATTTTTGCGCATCAGTGTCGGAACGCGCGAGGAGAACGAGCGCTTCCTGGCCGCGCTGCCGTGAACAGCAGCCGCGTGGATTGGACGAGCGCCCCGTCGTCTGCGCTGCAAGGCGGCGTGCAAGTTCCCGGCGACAAATCGATCTCGCACCGGGCGATCATGCTCGCCGCGATTGCCGAAGGTTCGTCGCGCATCACTGGATTTCTCGAAGGCGAGGACACACGCGCCACTGCGCGGGCATTCGCCAATATGGGCGTGCACATAGAATCGCCGCGCGACAACGAACGCGTCGTGCACGGTGTCGGTTTGTATGGATTGCGCCGTTCTCCCGCGCCGATCGATTGCGGCAACGCCGGCACCGGAATGCGGCTGCTGACCGGGCTTCTCGCCGGGCAGCGATTCGATTCCACGTTGATCGGCGATGCATCGCTGTCGCGCCGGCCGATGCGGCGCGTCATGGATCCACTGAACCGAATGAACGCGGGCATCGACTCCGACGACGGATTGCCGCCGCTGCGGGTGCGCGGCAATCAGACCTTGTCGGGCATTCGCTACGAAGTTCCGATCGCGAGCGCGCAGGTCAAATCCGCCATTCTGCTCGCCGGTTTATATGCCAGAGGCGAAACCGAAGTGATCGAGCCGCATCCCACGCGCGATTACACCGAGCGCATGCTCGCGGCATTCGGATCACCGGTCGAGTTCGGCCCCTGTTGGGCAAAAGTCGTTGGTGGACATCCCTTGTGTGCAGCGGACATCGATGTTCCCGGAGATTTTTCATCCGCCGCATTTTTTGTCGTCGCGTCGACGATCGTTGCCGGGTCGCAGCTGACGATAAAAAATGTCGGCATGAATCCTCGGCGCACGGGATTGCTGCAGGTGTTGCGTTTGATGGGCGCGGATATACGCGAGACAAGTCCCCACATCGTCGGCGGCGAGCAGGTGTGCGATCTGGCCGTGCGCTCGGCGCCGCTGCGCGGTATCGATGTGCCGATGGAACACGTGCCGGACATGATCGACGAGTTTCCGATTCTTTTCATCGCCGCCGCCGCCGCTCGTGGAACGACTCGCATCACCGGTGCGGCGGAATTGCGCATCAAGGAGTCGGATCGCATCGCGGTGATGGCGGCGGGACTGCGCACGCTCGGCGTTGCCGTCGAGGAAACGCCGGACGGCGCACTCATAACCGGTGGAAAGCTGTCTGATGGAGAGGTCGACTCAGCAGGCGATCATCGGTGCGCGATGAGTTTCGTCATCGCCGGTGCCGTTGCATCCGCAGCGGTAGCCATTCTCGATTGCGCCCACGTCGCCACGTCGTTTCCGGGATTCGTCGAAACCGCAAATCGTTGCGGTTTGGGAGTGTCTGTTCGTTAAATAACCACCGCTTCGGTATACTGTACGTACATATGGAATCTGGAGCGTGTCATGGCGGTTTCGCTGACGGAATTGCGACAAAAACTATTCAAGCTGGCCGATCATGTCGTCGACACGGGCGAACCGCTGATCGTGGAGCGGCGCGGTGTGCGGCTGCGGCTAGTCAGAGAGATGCCGCGGAACTTGAAAGGCGGGCGGTTGAGCCGGTTAAAACGGCAGGAATTGGTTATAGGTCCGCCCTTGGATCCCCATGAATCGCCGGCGGAGTGGTCGGGTGAGCCGTTGGCGGATATGGCCGTGCTGGAGGCCCATATCGCCCAGCTTCGTACGCGACGGAAGCGCAAACCGTGATCATGCTGGATACGCATGTCGCCGCATCTTTGTATGAAGGTCGCCGCAATCGTCTTTCGATGCGAGCACGTGGAATGCTCGATCGCGACTTGGCCGTGATCTCTCCCGCGGTACTGCTTGAACTCGAATTCATGCACGAGATCGGACGCACGCGCAGCGGTGCTCGAATCGTTGCGCGCTATCTTGGCGAGGAACTCGATATACGCATTGCGGAAGACAGTTTCGCGCAAGTAGCCGAAGGAGCGCTTGACCTCATTTTCACGCGCGATCCTTTCGATCGTCTGATCGTTGCACATGCGGTTGTGCTCAAAGTGCCGTTGATCACATTCGACGCACAAATCCAGGCCAACTATTCGCGCGCAATGAACTGATGGTTGCCACCATTCCCGTCCTCACCATCGACGGACCCTCCGGTTCCGGCAAGGGCACCATCAGCCGCATGACCGCGGACGCGCTCGGCTGGCACATGCTGGATTCCGGCGCGCTGTATCGGGCGATCGGATTCGCGGCGAGCATGGAAGGGTTGGACCTGTCCGACGCCGACGCGGTAACCCGCTGCGCGCAGACGACGAAGATTTCCTTCCGCGATCTGAAAGACGGCGACGAGACGCGCGTCATCGTGAACGGCCACGACGCCACCGACGAAATCCGCACCGAAACGTGCGGCGCGGCGGCATCGGCTATTGCGGTGATTCCGTCCGTCCGCACAGCGCTGCTGGCCAAACAGCGAAGTTTCCGCAAGGCGCCGGGGCTGGTGGCGGACGGCCGCGACATGGGCACCGTTATTTTTCCGGATGCCGCCTGCAAGGTGTTCCTCACCGCCAGCGCCGATGAACGCGCGAAACGGCGTTATAAGCAGTTGAAAGAAAAGGGGTTGGGGGTTACACTTGCCGCCCTTTTGCGCGAGATTCAAGCGCGAGACGTGCGCGATGCCGAACGTCCCGTCGCTCCGCTCAAACCAGCGGAAGGCGCCGTGTTCATCGATTCGACGGGAATGCCGATCGATGCGGTAGTGGCGCTGGTGCTCGGGTTGGTGCGGCGAAATATCGTGCGCTAGAAATCGGGCGCTAAGCCAGGGATTCGCGATTGGGACGAATTCGATCCGGACGAAAATCCGGATCAACGGCCCCGTCTTTTCATCGACGGGATCAGCAACGGCACGGGGATGACTCCGGGCCACAACGGGTGGACCGAATCCGAGCATTTACACGTGCTTAGGACAACGTCTTGAGATCACTTGGAATCTAAAATGACCGAAAGTTTTGCCGAACTATTTGAAAAGAGCCAAACGCTCAACAAACTGAAGCCGGGCGCCATCGTCACCGGCATCGTCGTCGAAATCCGCAATGACGTCGTCGTCGTCAACGCCGGACTGAAGTCGGAGGGCATCGTTCCCATCGAGCAGTTCCGCAACGAACAAGGCGAGCTCGAGGTCGCCGTCGGCGATGAAGTGAAAGTGGCTCTCGACGCCATCGAAGATGGTTTCGGCGAAACCCGTCTGTCGCGCGAAAAAGCCAAACGTTCGCTGGTATGGGACGAGTTGGAGGAAGCGCAGCAGTCCAACGCCACCGTCACCGGCCGTATTTCCGGCAAGGTGAAAGGCGGCTTTACCGTTGACATCAAGGACGTCCGCGCATTCCTGCCCGGTTCGCTGGTGGATGTGCGCCCTGTGCGCGATCCGGTGTACCTCGAAGGCAAGGAGCTGGAATTCAAGATCATCAAGCTCGACCGCAAGCGCAACAACGTGGTCGTGTCGCGTCGTGCGGTCGTCGAGAGCGAGCATTCGGAAGAGCGCGAACAGTTGCTCGAACGCCTGCAGGAAAACGCGGTGGTCAAGGGTGTCGTCAAGAACCTCACCGACTACGGAGCGTTCGTGGATCTCGGCGGCATCGATGGTTTGCTGCACATCACCGATATGGCGTGGAAGCGCGTGCGTCATCCGTCCGAAGTGGTCAACGTCGGCGACGAACTCGAAGTCCGTGTGCTGCGTTTCGATCGCGAGCGCAACCGCGTTTCGCTCGGCTTGAAGCAGCTTGGCGAAGATCCCTGGGTCGCCATCGCGCGCCGTTATCCGACGGGCACGCGCCTGTTCGGCAAGGTCTCGAACGTCACCGATTACGGCTGCTTCGTTGAGCTGGAACCGGGCGTCGAAGGCCTCGTGCACGTGTCTGAAATGGACTGGACGAACAAGAACGTCAATCCGGCCAAGATGGTGCAGGTGGGCGATGAAGTCGAAGTGATGGTGCTCGATGTGGATGAAGAACGCCGCCGCATTTCGCTCGGCATCAAGCAGACGCAGGCCAATCCGTGGGAATCGTTCGCGGCGATCCACAAGAAGAACGACAAAGTGTCCGGTCAGATCAAATCGATCACGGACTTCGGCATCTTCGTCGGTCTGGATGGCGGCATCGACGGTCTCGTGCACTTGTCCGACATTTCGTGGCAGAGCACGGGCGAAGATCTCGTCCGCAACTTCAAGAAAGGCGACACGGTCGAAGCGGTGGTTCTCGCCGTCGATCCGGAACGCGAGCGCATTTCGCTCGGCATCAAGCAGCTCGAGCAGGATCCGTTCGGCCAGTACATGGCGTCGAATCCGCGCGGCAGCATCGTCAACGGCACCGTGAAGGAAGTCGATGCGAAAGGTGCGACGATCGAGTTGTCCGACGGTGTCGAAGGTTATATGCGCGCCAGCGACATCGCGAAAGAACGCGTCGACGACGCCACGCAGCACCTGAAGGTCGGCGACAAGGTCGAAGCGAAGTACATCGGCATGGACCGCAAGGGCCGCGTACTGCAGTTGTCGATCCGCGCCAAGGACGACGAAGAAATGCAGCAGGCGCTCGAGGACTATCAGTCGGCTTCCGGCGGCACCACCAAGCTCGGTGCGTTGCTCAAGGAACAGATGAACAAGTCCGAGTGATGTCGAGTCTAAATAGCATCGGACGGTCCGCGGACGAAACTCCGCGGACTGTCCCGATATTGCATCAGAACTAACGGCACGCGACTAAACTTCATCGATCGATCAACGTTGCACACCATGAAGTCCGCAACACGGATCTTGCGCCCATGACCAAATCGGAACTGATCGAAGCACTCGCGTTGCGCCAGAACCATCTCGCGTTCGCCGACGTCGAGCTTGCGGTCAAAAGCCTGATCGAACAGATGAGCCAGGCGCTCTCCACGGGCGAACGCATCGAGATTCGCGGCTTCGGCAGTTTCTCGCTGCATTTTCGTCCGCCGCGCATGGGCCGCAATCCGAAGACGGGTTCCGCCGTCGCGTTGCCGGGCAAGCACGTTCCGCATTTCAAGCCGGGCAAGGAATTGCGCGAACGCGTCAACGAGATCGCGCCGTCGCGGCCCGTGTTCGGTTGATCGTACGGTGCAACTGCGGTTCTCGCCGTCGGCGTGATCCGCATCCGGTCCGGTTTCACACGAGCACGTTCTTTCGGACGATTCGCGCATGCGTTTGCTGATCATCATTCTGGTTCTGGTATTCGCCGCCGTCGGCGCCATCTTCGGCGCGCTCAACGGCGAACGCGTCGTTTATGATTTCTATTTCACGACGGCGTCATTGCCGAAAGGCGGCATGCTCATCGCGGCACTGCTCGTCGGCTGGCTGATCGGCGGCATCGTCGTGTATGTCGGATTGGTCCTGCGTCTGCGCCGCCGCGTGCGCACGCTCGCGCGCGAGTTGAAACGCCACGCCGCCGAACCCACATCCGTCGCGGACAACACACCCCCGACGCCATGAACCTTTCTCCGTTTTTCCTTCCCGCGCTGGCGTTGCTGCTGCCGGTGGCCGCATTGTCCGGATGGTTCTTCGGACGCCGCGGCAGCGAGCGTTCGCGCCGCGTGGGCGTCAGCGAGCTGTCGTCGAGCTATTTTCGCGGCTTGAATTATCTGTTGAACGAGCAGCCCGACAAGGCGATCGAAGTCTTCCTCAAACTCGCTGAATTCAACCGCGATACGGTGGAAACGCATCTCGCGCTCGGCAATCTGTTTCGCCGCCGCGGTGAAGTCGACCGCGCGATTCGCGTGCATCAGCATCTCATCGCGCGCTCGAATCTGAGCAACGAGGAAAAAACCGTGGCGATGCTCGAACTCGGCGAAGACTACATGCGCGCCGGCTTGCTCGATCGCGCCGAGACATTGTTCGCCGACCTCGTCGCCATCGACGCGCACGTGCCGTCGGCGCTGCGTCATTTGATCAATATTTATCAGCACGAAAAAGACTGGACGAAGGCGATCGAGCATGCGCGCCGGCTCGAAGCGACGAACGGCGAATCGGAAGGTCCGATGATCGCGCAGTTCTATTGCGAACTGTCCGAACAGGCGCGCAACGCGAAAGATTTCAGCGGCGCGCAGGAACAGCTCGAGCACGCTTTCGAAAGCCAGCCCGAGTGCGTGCGCGCCTACATCGTCCTGGGCCGGATCGAGGCGCAGCGGGGCAATCTCGAAGCCGCAGCGCAAGCCTTCGAACGTGTTGCGGTGCTCGACGCCGACTACGTTCCAGAAATCCTGCCGCCGCTGCTCGACTGCTACGCGAAGCTGCAACAGATGGGTCGCGCCGAGAAATTTCTCGTCGACATCATGGAGCGTTCGCAAGGTGTTTCGCCGGTGATCGCGCTGTCGAAACTGTATGCCAATACGCGCGGCGAAGAAGCGGCCATCGAATTCATGACGCGCCAACTACGTCAGCGCCCATCGGTCCGCGGCTTGATGACGTTGATCAGCGCATCGCTGGATTCCTCGAGCGGCGAGGCGCGCGAGAATCTGCTGATTCTGCAAGACCTCACGCGCAAGCTCGTCGAAGGGCAGGCCATGTACCGCTGCAACAAGTGCGGCTTCGGCGCCAAGGCGCATCACTGGCAGTGTCCGGGCTGCAAGACATGGGGCTCGGTGAGGCCGATTCACGGCGTCGCCGGCGAGTAAACACACGTGCATCCGATCCGGTTCGAAGGCCTCACTACGCTGGAGGATTTCCTTTGGCTCGCGGCGACGTTTGCGCTCTCAGCCGCACTGACATGGGCCGCGTTGCGTTACGCCCGTCACCGTAATCTCATCGACATCCCCGGACAACGCCGCTCGCATATCGCGCCGACGCCGCGTGGCGGCGGCATCGGTTTGTGCATCGCCAGCATCGTTGCGCTCCTCGCGACAGGTCTGTTTCTTGACGGCGTCTCGCTGCAATTGCGAATAGCGATCGCACTTGCGATTGTCGCTGCTATCGGCTGGCTCGACGATCATCGCCCGCTGCCGATCCTTGCGCGACTGATTCCTCAGTTCGTCGCCGCAATCATTTTCCTATGGCCCATCATCGACGCCGTCTGGGTTCAGCGCGTAGATCAAGGCACGCTGTTCGCGTTGCACGCCTGCGAGTGGCTGGCCGTCGCAATCATTCTGTGCGTGTGGTCGATCAATCTGCACAATTTCATGGATGGCATCGATGGCATTCTCGCCTCGCAAGCGCTGTTCGTGTTCGCGGTGCTGGCGTGGCTGTGCACGCGCGAAGAAAACATTCCGCACGGACTGCAGATCGCATTGTGGGCCGCCGCCGTCGCGGCATTTCTGCCGTTCAACTTTCCGCGCGCCCGGATTTTCATGGGCGACGTCGGCAGCGGGACGCTGGGCTTGATGATTTTCATCGCCTCCGCGTGGCAATTTTCCGGTTTCCGTTCCGCACACGTGAGCGCGGTCATCGCAAGTTCGGCATTCCTTACGGACGCCACATGCACGCTGCTGTCGCGCATGGCGCGCCGCAAACGCTGGTATCGGCCGCATCGCGAACATCTGTATCAGGCGATGGCGCGCACCGGTATGTCGCATGCTGCCGTCGTCGCGTGGTATGGCGCGTGGAATATTCTGATCGTCTTGCCGATAATCGTGGCGCTTAACGGCGAATGGGTTACGCTTGAACCGTCGCCGCAACGGATTTTCGCGGGCTGCTTTTATGCCATTGCCGTCATCGTGTGGATTTGTGGAAAACGCTGGTGTTTATACAAAGTGAAAAACGCTGCAATCGCCGCCCATGCGTAATGTGATCGCTATCGTTCACCCGCGTCTGGCCGTCGTGCTGCACGACTTGGCGATGGTGTGGATCGCCTGGATCGCGACGAACGCATTGCGCTACAGCTTCGAACCATCCGCGCCGGCGCTTGCGTGGTTCACGCCGGAAACGATCATCGCCGTCACCGTGCAAGGCCTCGTATTGTGGTGGACCGGTCTCTACAAAGGCCTTTGGCGTTTCGCCAGCCTGCCGGACTTATGGAACATCGTGCGTGCCGGCCTAATCGGCGCTGTCGCGATTGCAGTGGCGCTGTTTCTGTACAACCGCCTCGCTACCGTGCCGCGCGGCGTGCTGGTGACGTATCCGGTTCTCCTCGTCGTCCTGCTCGGCGCGCCGCGGCTCATTTACCGCTATTGGAAAGACAGCCGATTCGATCTCATGCGCGGGCAGCCTCTGCAGCGTGTGCTCGTGCTCGGCGCCGGCCGCGCGGGTGAAGCCTTGCTGCGCGATCTTTCCCGCGAGAATCGTTACCGGCCGGTCGGTTTGCTGGACGACAACGCAAACTTGCGCGGCGCAAAAGTTCACAACGTGCCGGTGCTCGGCGTGCTCGATCGTTTGCCGGAACTCGCCGAAGAAACCGCGGCGGAAATGCTGCTGATCGCGATGCCTTCGGCGACGAACGCGCAAATGCGCCGTGTCGTCGAGCTGTGCGAGAAGACCGGCGTGCAATTCCGGACGATGCCGCGTCTTCAAGACGTTGTGTCGGGACGCATGGGATTCAGCGATCTCAAGGAAGTCGCGATCGAAGACCTGCTCGGACGCGAACCCGTGCAACTCGACTGGACGTCGATCCGCACCGGATTGGCCGGCCAACGTGTACTAGTCACCGGCGGCGGCGGATCGATCGGCGCGGAATTGTGCCGGCAGGTCGCGCGCCTCGGCGCCGAATCGCTGACGATCCTGGAGCTGTCGGAATTCAATCTCTATCGCATCGAGCAGGAACTGCGCCGCGAATTTCCCGACATGCTCATCGACGCGGTGCTGGGCGATTGCGGCGATGGCGCCGTATGCGAACGCGTATTCACGCGCGCCCGTCCGCAAGTCGTCTTTCACGCCGCGGCGTACAAACATGTGCCGTTGCTGCAGACGCAATTGCGCGAAGGGTTCCGCAACAACGTCCTCGGCACGCAAGTCGTGGCGCAGGCGGCGGACAAACACGGTGCCGGCTGCTTCATCCTCATTTCCACGGACAAAGCGGTCAACCCGACCAGCGTGATGGGCGCGTGCAAGCGTGTCGCGGAAATTTTCTGCCAGAACTTCGCCGCAAAATCGTCGACGCGCTTCATCACCGTGCGATTCGGCAACGTGCTCGATTCCGCCGGCAGCGTCGTGCCGCTGTTCCGCGAGCAGATTCGCAGCGGCGGTCCGGTGACAGTGACGCATCCGGAGATCACGCGCTATTTCATGACGATCCCGGAAGCCTGCCAACTCATTCTGCAAGCAGCGGTGCTCGGTGAAGGCGGCGAGATTTTCGTGCTCGACATGGGCGAGCCGGTGAAGATTCAATACTTGGCCGAACAGATGATCCGTCTGGCGAACAAGGCGCCGGGACGCGACATTTCGATCGTCTACAGCGGGCTTCGTCCCGGCGAAAAACTGTTCGAGGAATTGTTTCATCCACAGGAAAGCTATCAGGACACACGCCACGCAAAAATTTTCCTGGCACAGCCGCGCAGCATGTCGTGGGATTTGCTGAATGCGCAGTTGCGCAACGGTGCACAGGGCGTGCGCGACTACGACGAAGACGTCCTGCGCCGCTGCATGAGCAGCCTTTTGCCGGAATTTGCGCTGCGCGACGAACAGCCCGGCGATGTCGTATCGATCAACCGAAGGAATAAGGAAATATCATGAGTCAGCAGGGTTTGCGAAAAGTCGTTTTCCCCGTGGCCGGTCTCGGCACACGGTTTTTGCCCGCGTCCAAAGTCGTCGCGAAGGAAATGCTGCCGGTGCTCGACAAGCCGCTGATCCAATACGCGGTGGACGAAGCCATCGATGCGGGCGCCGATACGCTCATCTTCGTCACCAACCGATACAAGCACGCAATCGCCGATTATTTCGATGTCGCCTTCGAGCTGGAACACAAACTCGAACGTGCGGGCAAATCCGAACTGCTCGACATCGTGCGCAAGGTGTTGCCGAAAAATGTGAAGTGCGTTTTCGTGACGCAATCCGAAGCGCTCGGTCTCGGCCATGCCGTGCTTTGCGCCAAACCCGTCATCGGCGACGAGCCGTTCGGCGTCATTCTTCCCGACGATCTTATCTGGAACAAAGGCAAAGGCGCATTGCGCCAAATGGCGGAATTCGCACTGAGCAAGAATGCCGGCGCGATCGCCGTCGAAGAAGTTCCGCGCGAAGACACTGCAAAATACGGCATCGTCGACGGCACACCGGAATCCGACCGCGCATCGCTGTTGAAACACGTCGTCGAAAAACCGAAACCCGACGTCGCGCCGTCCAATCTCGCCATCGTCGGCCGTTATGTGTTGCCCGGAAAGATCTTCGAACTCCTCGAGACCACAAAACCCGGCGCCGGCGGCGAAATCCAGATCACCGACGCCATCGAGACGCTTCTCAAACAGCAAAAAGTATACGGATACCGCTTCGACGGCACACGTTTCGACTGCGGCAGTAAACTCGGATTAGTAAAGGCGACACTGCACTTCGCTTTGCAAGATCCGATACTTGCTGAAGCAACCCGAGAATTCGTAAAAAACGCAAAATAGCGGTTTTGACAAAAACTCGAGACAACGCTGACGGCGCACAGGAAGTGCGCCGTTCGCCGCAGGCACAGGGATGTGGCTTCGGCGAACACACCGTACGTGAAGAATAAACGTGCTTTCTTTGGTTACTTTCTTTGCACGGGCAAAGAAAGTGACTCGCTCGCGCAGCGAGTGAAAGCTTTGGCAAGCGGGGAATAATTGCAATGGACCTAAGTTATATCCTCAACCACCTCGGCGAAGACCGCGAAACTTACCGCGGCGCCGTCTCCCCACCGATTTATCAAAGCTCCATCTTCGCCTTCCAAACCGTCGACAAATTCCGCGAAGGTTTCAAGGACGAGTTCCGAAGAACCACCTACACGCGCGGCAACAATCCCACCGTAGAAATCTTGCGCAAAAAAGTCGCCGCACTCGAAGGCGCCGAAGATTGCCTGATGTTCGGCAGCGGCGCCGGTGCGATAGCGGCGGGTGTCATCGCGAGCGTATCGGCAGGCGATCACGTCATCTGCATGCAGCGACCCTATTCGTGGACGCGATCACTGCTGAAAGATTTGCTTTCCCGCTTCAGTGTCGCGTCCACGTTCGTCGATGGAACCGATATCGCCAATATCGAGCGCGCGGTCCAGCCATCGACAAAACTCATCGTCCTCGAAAGCCCCAACTCGATGACGTTCGAGATGCAGGACCTCGCCGCCGTCGCCGCATTGGCGAAACCGCGCGGCATCCGCACGCTGTGCGACAACAGTTACGCCAGTCCGCTCAATCAGTCGCCGATCGCATTCGGGATCGATCTCGTCGCACATTCGGCGACGAAATACCTCAACGGCCATAGCGACGTCGTCGCCGGCGCGCTGTGCGGAAGCGAAGCGATCATTCGCGACGTGTTCCGCGGACCGTTCATGACATGCGGCGCCATCCTTTCGCCGCACGACGCGTGGCTGCTCATGCGCGGACTGCGCACGCTCGGCGTGCGCATGGAGCGTATCGCGGCGACATCGCAGAAGGTGCTCGCGTTCCTGGAGGGCCATCCGAAAGTCGAAAAAGTATACTATCCGCACTCATCGGCGAATCCGCAGTTCGGTCTCGCACAGAAGCAAATGCGCGGCGCTAGCGGTTTGATGACACTTCAACTCCGCGTCGACGACACAAATGCCGTCGAACGCTTTTGCGATGCACTCACACGCTTTCTGATGACGGTGTCGTGGGGCGGTTACGAATCGCTGGCGTTTCCGGTGTGCGCCGTCTATCCGCGCAGCACGTCGCTGCATCCGCCCGGCGGTTTGCCGCTAAGTCTGGTGCGCCTTTCGATCGGACTCGAAGAACCGGATGCTCTGATCGCCGATCTGCAACACGCCTTCACGGCGATTTGACGCATCGTCGCATCGCGTCCATTTCTTCGCCAGCAATTCTCCATTCGCGTGGAGCTTACTGGCTACCACGGATAGAACTCATGCCGTAAAGTGGGCATGGGGAGAACCGCGGCCGGATGTCCGCTTTGAAGCCGGCGCAACGTCTTGCTTTAAGTCACTCGCTTACGGGCGCCGTTCCAGGCGCTCGCCACCGCACAATCGAGATCGCAAAACATGGATTTGCTGAAGTTTCTGCTGCGTCTGCCGCTGCTGATGCTGCGCGGTATTTTTTGGATTTTGTCGCGCATCGTCGGCGACGTCTCGTGGCAAGCGCCGCGCTGGATGCGCGCGACGGGTTCCGGTTTGCGACGATCCGGACGCGTCATGGGAGCGTATCCGGGACGAAGTGCGTCGTTCGTCGCCGCGCTGCTGATTGTTCTTGGCGGCGGATGGTTCGGCTATCACTGGTACAGGAATTTGCCGCGGCCCATCGAGGAAGCGCCGGCGACATTCACGGTGCAATCGCCGCAAGTGACCGATTACATCGATACGCCGATCCAGGTTTATCCG
>DATAVJ010000004.1:0-11153 GCA_036267795.1 Rudaea sp. | reverse complement strand
ACGATCCACGCCGTCATGTGGACGACGGGTGCTGCGGGCGCAGTCGGATTCATGCTCGTTTCTCCCCAACGTAAACGATCCAGATCAAGAAGGATGTGACGAACACCCAGATGAACTGATACCAATAAAAAAACGGAAATCCCCAGAGTTCCGGATCGGCGCTGTTGTAGAACGGCACCCATAGCAAGCCGATAAACGGGATGATCAAAAGTAGTCTGCGCATGAAATCCTCCCAAAGCGTACGACGCCAAGCGTCGGATGATGCGGTGTGTCCGTCAAGACGCAACCGCACATCGCGGCTTTATCTTTAGTCGAACGTGCGGCCGGTTGCGCCGCTACAGCCACTTCGCGCGGCGCAGGACGACGTAAAGCGTCACGCAGATCACGATGGTGATGACGGTGAGGATCGGGTATCCGTGCGGCGAGTCCAGTTCGGGCATGTCCTTGAAATTCATGCCGTACCAGCTTGCGATCATCATCGGCGCGGTGAGCAGGATGCCCCAGCCGGCGATGCGCTTGAACACGTCGTTTTGCGCCACGCCGACCAGTGCGAGGTTTACGTCCATCGCCGACGTGAGCATTTCGCGGATCGTCGCGCCGATTTCGTTGATGCGCGCGGCGTGATCGCCCACGTCGCGGAAATACGCGCGAACTTCGTCGCGGATCAGACCGGGATAAAGGCGCACGAGCTGGCTCATGATGTCCTGCACGGGACTGACCACGAGCTGCATCTTCATCAATTCTTTTTTCAATTCGTACAGATGCACGATGGTGCGCTGGCGGAATTCGCCTTGCAGGATTTGATGTTCGAGATCGTTGAGCCGTTTCTGGAAGTTTTCGATGACGGGAAAATAGTTGTCGACGATGAAATCGAGCACCGCATAAAGCGCGTAGCTGGGTCCGAATGTCAGAAGATCCGGCGACGATTCGCACACTCGGCGTGCCGCGGCGTACGAAAGCGAGGCGCCGTGACGAATGGTGACGAGATAATTCTTGCCGAGGAAAATATGCGTTTCGCCGAACGCGATCTTGTGTTCGGCAAATTGAGCCGTGTGCACGACGAGAAACAGCGAATCGCCGTACACCTCGATCTTGGTGCGCTGATGCGCGACATGCGCATCTTCCACCGCGAGTTCGTGCAGATGGAAAATGCCTGCGAGCTGATCGAGCAACGGTTCGTCGGGTTCGTGCAAACCGACCCACACGAACGTCGCGGGGTCCTTGAGGACGTCGTTGATTTCTTCCAGCTTGATCGAACGCGCTTTGCCGCCGCCGTAGGCGACGCAATTGACGAGCATGTTGTGCGGGGTTTTCGTATCCATGAATCGACCATCGCGCAATGACGCGCATCATGCCGGACGCAGTCTGGCACGGCAAATGGCAACGATTGTTACGGCGTTCCGGCTAATTCGATGGAAGTGCGCGCCGCAGGAACAGCGCCGCGGCGAATCCCGCGTGGATGGGCAGCAGCAAGGCGATCCAGAACCGGTTGTCTTGTGGCTGGCTTTGAAAGATTTTCACGAAAAACGCCAGTCCGCACAACAGCACGATGACAAATCCCAGATTCGCGGCGAATCGCGAAGGCCGCCGGTCCGCCCGAACCCAGCAGAACCAGGCCGGCAACAGCAACAGGCACAGCGGATCGAACAGCAGGATATTTTCGTTGCGCCACGCCGCGACGTGATCGGTAAAAAACCACAGCGCCAGTAGAACCAAACCGCTGATGCCGAGGGCGATTGCTGCAACGGCAGCGAACGAGGCGAACGTCGCGCGCGCCCACCCGCGCGGGCACAGCCGCGCCAAACCGACGAGCGCCGCTCCGATGACGCAGCCGGCCAACAGCGCCCGCCAGAACCAATCCGGCGGATATTCCTGCGGCTCGGCGACGCGCGCGTCGGCCAATCGCGTTTCACGCGAGACGAGCGGAACGAGCGCTCCGGTCGCGGCATCGACGCGATGGATGTCGCGCATGTGGCGCATCAATTCCATCGGCACGAAGCTTTCCTCCCAATAGGAAAGATGGCGATCGGCGAACGGACCGAGGCCGGCATCCATGCCGATCGTCAGCAAGGTTTCCGGACGCATCAATCGCAACGCGTCCATGCGGAAGGTGAAACCGCGCGAGGGCGATGTCGTCTGTTGTTTGATGGCGCCGTCGACGGCCATGTCCAGCGCATCGCGTACGCGTGTGGAGCAATTCGCCGTGAAGTAGTCGTAGCGATACTCGGAATTTTCCGGACGCACGTTCCAGTCCAGATACGCGGCCAATTTCATGCGCTGCGCCGGCTCGAGATTCAAATCCTGTTCGACGATCCAGCGTCCTTCTTCGCGATAGATCGGTAGTTCTTCGGCCGCATCGTCGACGGCAGAGCGGTACATCATGCGTCCGCGCGCGAAGTTGAGGAAAAAGTTTTTCTGATCGAAATCGAAGATGCCGTAGTTATACAGACGCGTCGCGCCAGTCGTGTTGTCGCGGATTTGGATCGCGTTGTGGCCGAAGCGTTCCCATACTTCGCTGCCGGGACCGAAGGTGATCAGGGCGACGTCGAGGTTGGAACCGGGTGGGAGATGCTGTTCTTGCGCAGACGCGAGAGGGATGAAGACCGCCCAGAAAACAACCAGCACAAACGTCGCGATCCCTCTCCTCCAAGCTCGCTTGGGGGAGAGGGTAGGCTGAGGGGGCAGCGCTTCAAATTGCTGAATCGTGTCGGCGACACCGAGCGCTCCCCAACCCTCTCCCCCGACAAAGTCCGGGGAGAGGGAGCTATAAGCGTTATGCATCGTGCACGTGCACGGCGAATTGCAGTACGCGTCGCGCGTCGGCTTTCGACACGCGGAACGTGAATCCACCCAGCACGATGTCTTCGCCGGGTTCCGGCAGATGTCCGAATTCGGAGGTAACCATGCCGCCGATCGTATCGAAATCGTCGTCCGAAAAATCCGAACCGAGACGATCGTTGAAATCGGCGATCGGCGTCAGCGCGTTGACGAGAAAACCGCCGTCGGCCTGCGGCAGGATGAGTTTCTTTCGCGCGGGATCGTCTTCGTCGTGCTCGTCGTCGATCTCGCCGACGATTTCCTCGAGCACATCTTCGATCGTGATGAGTCCGGACACGCCGCCGTATTCGTCAACCACGATCGCCATGTGATTGCGCGACAGGCGAAATTCCTTGAGCAGGATATCGAGCTGCTTCGATTCCGGGATCAGCACCGGCGGACGCATCAGCGCGCGGATGCTGCAGGGCGCGTCCTTGTCGACGAAGCATTTGAGCAAATCCTTGGCCAGCAGAATACCGATGATCTGATCGGCTTCCTCGCCGTAAACCGGAAAACGCGAATGTCCCGATTCGATGACCTGCCGGACGATGTCCGACAACGGCGCGTCGGCCGACAGGCAAACCATCTGCCCGCGCGGAATCATCACGTCGGCGACGGTCAGATCCGAAACCTCGATGGCCCCTTCGACCATCGACAGTGTGTCGTTTGAAAGCAGGCCGTTGGCCTGTGCGCCGCGCAGTTCTTCGAGCAGTTCGTCGATGTTGCGCGGTTCGCCGGAAACGAGCTGGCCGATGCGTTCGAGCCAGGTTTTTTGCGGATGGGGACTAGGGTGGTCCTCGTTCATTTCTCTGAGACTGAAGCCCGCGTCGGGCGAGCAGCCAATTATAGCGCATCGGAGGTTTCAGTTTTAAAAAACTTGTTACTTCATGTAGTTAGGTGCGATCGACGTAAGGATCGCCGATGCCGAACGTGGCCAGGACACGACGTTCCTGATCTTCCATGCGCGTGGCATCGGCCTCGTCTTTATGGTCGAAACCGAGCAAATGAAGGACGCCGTGCACGGTTAGATGCGCATAGTGATCGCGCAGCCGTTTGCGCTGTTCCTTGGCCTCGCTCTCCACGACGGACGGGCAGATGACGATATCGCCCAGCACCGCTGTCTTCTCGCCGGGCAGCGGTTCATAGGGAAAACTCAGGATGTTGGTCGCGTAGTCCTTGCCGGTGAACGTCTTATTGATCTGGCGCGCCTGCACGAGATCGAACAATTGAATGTTCACCTGCCGCCGCTTCGAGCGCCGGCCTTGCAGGGCCGCGCGCACCCATTTCTCGAAGGTGCGTTCGTCCGGGACACCTTCCTGCCCGACGTGGCTTTCCACGTGCACCATGAAGCCGGTGAAGGGTTTGCCCGGGCTCACGAGTTGAGCGATTCGCCGCTGTCTGCCTGGTCGCGGCTTTCGTATGCCCGCACGATCCGTTGCACGAGCGGATGCCGCACGACATCGCGCGCCGTGAAGAATGTGAAGCTGATGCCGTCGACATCGCGCAGCACTTCGATCGCGTCGCGCAGGCCGGATTTCACGTGCTTGGGCAAATCGATCTGCGTGATGTCGCCGGTGACGACGGCGACCGAGCCGAAGCCGATGCGTGTCAGAAACATCTTCATCTGTTCGGTCGTCGTGTTCTGCGCTTCGTCGAGAATGACGAACGAATCGTTCAGCGTCCGTCCGCGCATATACGCGAGCGGCGCGATTTCGATCACGTTGCGTTCGATCAGGCGCGTCACTTTGTCGATGCCCATCATTTCGTACAGCGCGTCGTAGAGCGGACGCAGATACGGATCGACTTTCTGCGAGAGATCGCCGGGCAGAAATCCGAGCTTCTCGCCGGCTTCGACGGCGGGACGCACCAAGAGCACGCGCTGCACGCGATTTTCGTTCAACGCGTCGACGGCCATCGCTACGGCCAGATACGTTTTGCCGGTGCCGGCCGGGCCGATGCCGAAGTTGATATCGTGCCGCGCGATCGCATGCAGATATTTCGCCTGATTCGGGCCGCGTCCGCGAATCGTGCCGCGTTTCACTTTCACGGCAACGTCTTGCGCACCTTCGGCGGATTTCTCATCGAGCGCGTCGATGCCGGATTCGGAAAGACGCAATGCGATCTGCGGTGCGGTCAGCGTTTCTTTTTCCGTGGCGTCGTAAAGGTCGCGGATGACGCGATCGGCCAGCTTCACGGAATGATCGGCGCCGCTTACACGGTAGACGTTGCCGCGGTTGGCGATCTCCACGCCGAGCCGCAGTTCGATCTGGCGCAGGTGTTCGTCGAACGGGCCGTTGAGATTGGCCAAGCGTTCGTTGTCGTCGGGTTCGAGGGTGAAATCGTGTTGGGTCAGTTCAGTCATCAAGTCGGATCACGCCATCAGGCGGTAGCTGCGAGCGGAATATGTACGCGTCCGCGCAGCGAATTGCTCATTGCCTGCGTGATTTCCACATCGACGAATCGACCGATCATGCGCGCATCGCCGGGAAAATTGACATAGCGCATATTTTCGGTGCGTCCCGTCATTTCGTTCGCGTTCTTCCTGCTCGGTTTTTCGACCAGGACATTTTGCACCGAGCCGACCATCGCGGCATTGATGCGCCGCGCGTTTTCATTGAGCACGTTTTGCAATCGCGCAAGGCGCGCGTGCTTCGTCGCGTCGGATGTTTCGTCCGGCAGGTTCGCCGCCGGCGTGCCCGGACGCTTTGAAAAAATGAACGAGTAACTCTGATCGAAGCCGATGTCGTCGATCAGTTTCAGCGTCTGTTCGAAATCCGCGTCGGTTTCACCGGGGAATCCGACGATGAAATCCGACGAAATCGAAATATCCGGCCGCACTTTGCGCAGCTTGCGGATTTTCTGTTTGAACTCGAGCGTGGTGTAGCCGCGTTTCATGACGGCGAGAATGCGGTCCGAACCGGCTTGCACGGGCAGGTGCAGATAATTCGCGAGCTTCGGCACATTCGCATACGCTTCGATCAGCGAGTCGGAAAATTCGAGCGGATGCGATGTCGTGAAACGAATGCGCCCGACCGAATCGATGCTTGCGATGGCATGAATAAGCACGGCGAGATCGGCGGAAGATCCGTCGTGCATCGTGCCGCGATATGCGTTGACGTTTTGTCCCAGCAGATTGATTTCGCGCACGCCCTGGTCGGCGAGCGATGCGACTTCCGCGATCACGTCGTCGAACGGGCGGCTGATTTCTTCGCCGCGCGTGTACGGCACGACGCAGTACGAACAATATTTCGAACAGCCTTCCATGATCGAAACGAATGCCGTCGGTCCTTCCTTGCGCGGTTCGGGCAGATGATCGAACTTCTCGATTTCCGGAAACGATATGTCAACTTGCGGTTTTTTCGTCGCGCGCTGCGCCTCGATCATCTGCGGCAAACGATGCAGCGTCTGCGGACCGAATACGAGATCGACATACGGCGCGCGTTTGACGATCGCTTCGCCTTCCTGGCTCGCCACGCAGCCGCCGACGCCGATGACGACGTTCGGGTTGGCCTGCTTCAATTCGCGCCAGCGGCCGAGCTGCGAGAAGACTTTTTCCTGCGCCTTTTCGCGGATCGAGCATGTGTTGATGAGGATGACATCCGCTTCGGCCTCGTTTTCCGTCACCACCAGGCCGTGCGATGCCGCGAGCACGTCGACCATCTTGGCCGAGTCGTACTCGTTCATCTGACAACCGTGGGTTTTTATGAAAAGCTTGCCGGACATGGGGAATCTTTTTGCACTGCGACGATCCAAGACGCGCATTCTAAGGCCGCCAGCGGGCTCGCGCCATGTTCCGGGGCCCCGAAATTGCCATGAAACCGACAGCCGGTACTTGGCAAAACCCAATTCCTGTCAGAAACTTAACCCAGCTATCTGTCCTGCCGTATGAAGTCAACCTTGTCGACAATGCGAATGTTGCGCGTCCTGCTGCCCTTGGGTTTGCTATGCATGCTCGCGCCCGTTTCGGCATTCGCGGGCGGCGTGTTCAAGTGCACGGGGCCGAACGGGCAGATCGCTTTCACAAATCAGATCGGCGCGTTCAAGAATTGCCAGAAGGTTTCGTCGTATTCCGATCAGCCGGTGTCAGCCGTGTCGGTTCCGCAAAATCCGACGGCACACACCGATTATCATGCCGACTCCGTCGGCGCGACATCGACGAATGTGCCGGGCGACACCACGACGCCGGCGCCGAATCCGTCCACTGAAGTCCGCCGCGGCGCCGTTTATAAAGTCGCGAAATCGAACGGCATCACCGAATACACGAATGTGCGGCCGGACCACGGCGCGTATCAAATGCTGTTCACGTACATCTCGACATGTTTCGCCTGCAACGTGCATTCGACGTTCGACTTCATGCACACGCCGCTCAACGTGAACGCATACAACGGCGAGATTGCCGCGGCAGCCAGCGAGTTCGGGGTCGATCCGGCATTCGTGCGCGCCGTCGTGCACGCGGAGTCGGCGTTCAATCCGAATGCGATTTCGGCGAAAGGCGCGCAAGGCCTGATGCAGCTGATGCCGGGAACGGCGTCGGATCTTGCCGTGAACAATCCGTTCGATGCGAATCAGAACATCCGCGGCGGAACGTTGTACTTGTCGCAACTTTTGAAACAGTTCAACGGCGACGAGCGGCTGGCGGCGGCGGCGTACAACGCCGGTCCGCAAAATGTGCAAAAGTATAAAGGTGTACCGCCGTTCGACGAGACGCAGGTCTACGTGCAGCGTGTGGCGCAGTTGCGTCAGCGTTACGGTACCGCGGCGACTCCATCCACGGTTGCGACTGCGGCCGCAACGCCGCCGCACTCCTAGTTTCTATCCGCTGGTCTGCCGTTGCGGGCGCTCCGCGAGCGTTATCGACAGCGACAAATTCTGACCGTTGCGCGTGCCGCCCAATTTCACCGCGGTGCCCGGCGCGATATTCGCTTCGCGATTGCGCAGATCCAGTTCATTCGTGATCGGCTCGCCGTCGAGCGTCGCCAGGATGTCGCCGGCGCGCAGGCCGGCCTGAGCGGCGGGGCCTTTTTCATAAACGCCGACCACGGCCACGCCGTGGCTCATGCCCGGATTTTGCAGGGAGTTCACGTCGGCATATTCGGCGCCGATCCAGCCGCGGATCACTTTTCCGTGCGCGACGATTTGCTCGAGCACGCTCTTCGCCGTAGCGACGGGAATCGCGAAGCCGATGCCGATGTTGCCGCCGGAAGGAGTGAACACATCGGAATTGATGCCGACGAGTTCGCCATAGGCATTCACCAGCGCGCCGCCCGAGTTGCCCTGGTTGATGGCCGCATCGGTCTGGATGAAATCTTCGTAGATGGATTTCTTGAGCTGGCGTCCCAGCGCACTGACGATTCCCATCGTCACCGTGCGGCCTATGCCGAACGGATTGCCGATGGCGAGCACCACGTCGCCCACGTTCAGAGGATTCTTGTCGGCAATCGAAATCGCCGGCAGATTCGATGCGTCGATTTTCAGCACCGCCAGATCGGTCTCCGCATCGGTGCCGATCACGCGTGCGCTCGTAACGCGTCCGTCGTAGAGCGCGACATTGATTTCTTCCGCCCCCTGAATCACATGATTGTTCGTCAGCACGTAACCATCGGCATTCACGATGACGCCCGAACCCAGCCCGCGCTCGGGACGCTTCGTCGGCGGGCCGACCGCAATGCCGGGAAACATGCGCTGAAACGCCGGGTTGGTCGGTACGAGGTACTGCTGCTGCGTGACGATCTTGTTCGTATAGATGTTGACGACGGATGGCGCCGCGTGCGCGACGGCGCTGGAATACGACACGGTCATGGTGTCGTTGTCGTGATTGGATTCCGGCACGATCGGCCTGCTGTACTCCGACGTGCCGTGCTCCGGCGCGCTCTGCGTTACCGTTTGCATCGGCACGGCAACCTGCTCGCCGGCGGGGGAGAGCGTGTGGCGCAGCCGTTCCACGAGTGCCGGCGAAATGATCGTGGCGATGAACGCCGCGGCCAGGCCGAGCGTGATGCACTGGGCCACGAAGATGCTGATGCGATAAAACGTTCTCATGTGCAAAAGTCGTCAGGAAGTAAATGCGGCGCTATTTGGAACCTGAGGGATCAAGTTCATTGTCTGCCGCCGGGGGCTTCGTTAAACTAACATGATTTTTGGGGGCGCTTCATTGCCCTTGCCTGAACTGAATTCTGGATTGGCGGAGTGCCAGATGGCGAATGATGTTGTGGATCGCGGTGTCGGGGATCATGGTGTCGCCGGTCACGGTGTCGTGGATAATGGTGGTGTGGGTAATGGTGGTGTTGATCATGGACGCCGCCGTTTTCTGACGGCGACAACGGCCGTGGTCGGCGCAGCGGGTGCGCTTGTCGCCATCGTGCCTTTCATCAAGTCGTGGGAGCCGAGCGAACGCGCGAAGAATGCCGGCGCGCCGGTACTCGCCGACATCAGCAAGGTCGAACCCGGCCAGCGCCTTTCCATCGCATGGCGCGGTCAGCCGGTGTGGGTGATCAATCGCACCAAGGCGTTGCTCGATACGTTGCCGCAAGTCGACAACCGTTTGAAAGATCCGAAATCCGAAGCCGACCAACAACCGAAGTACGCGCAAAACGAAACGCGTTCGCTGAAACCGGAGTGGCTGGTCGTCATCGGTATCTGCACGCATCTCGGCTGCTCGCCGGCGTTCGTGCCGGACATCAAGCCGGAACCGTTCGATCCGGACTGGAAGGGCGGTTTTTTCTGTCCGTGCCACAAATCGCGCTACGACATCGCGGGCCGCGTGTTCCAGGGCGTTCCGGCGCCCGCGAATCTCGTCGTGCCGCCGTACAAGTTCGTCAACGACAAGCAGATCATGATCGGCGTGAATCCGGAGGGGCAAGCGTAATGGCGAACGTATTCACATCTGCGTACCGGGGAATCGGCAACTGGGTCACCGAGCGTGCGCCGGGCATGATGCCGATGTACCGCAAGCATATGACGGACTATTACGCACCGAGGAATTTCAATTTCTGGTACTACTTCGGTTCGCTTGCGCTGCTCGTGCTGGTCAACCAGATTCTCACCGGCATTTTCCTCACGATGTTCTACAAGCCGGGCGCGACTACCGCGTTCGACTCCGTCGAATACATCATGCGCGACGTGCAGTGGGGCTGGCTGATTCGCTACATGCACGAAGTCGGCGCGTCGATGTTCTTCATCGTCGTGTATCTGCACATGTTCCGCGGCCTGATGTACGGCTCGTTCAAGAAACCGCGCGAACTGGTGTGGCTGCTCGGCATGCTGATTTTCCTCACGCTGATGGCCGAGGCCTTCATGGGCTACGTGCTGCCGTGGGGCAACATGTCGTTCTGGGGCGCCAAGGTGATCATCTCGTTGTTCGGCGCAATCCCGTTCATCGGCGACGCGCTCGTGCAATGGATCATGGGCGACTTCAATCCCGCCGACGCGACGCTCAACCGCTTCTTTGCATTGCACGTGATCGCGTTGCCGCTGGTGCTGCTGTTGCTCGTGGTGCTGCACATCGCGGCGCTGCATGAAGTGGGATCCAACAATCCGGACGGCGTGGAAATCAAGAAGCAAAAAGGTGTCGACGGGATTCCGCTCGACGGCATCCGTTTCCATCCGTACTACACGGTGAAAGATCTGGTCGGCGTCGGTTTCTTCCTGCTCATCTGCGCATTCATCATCTTCTTCCAACCGACGCTCGGCGGATGGTTTTTGGAAAATGATAATTTTATACCCGCGAACAATCTCGTGACGCCGGCGGAAATAAAACCCGTCTGGTACTTCACGCCGTTCTACGCGATTTTGCGCGTGATTCCGAGCAAAGGCCTTGGTGTGTTCGCCATGTTCGCGTCGATCATTCTGTTGTTCCTCGTGCCATGGCTCGATCGCGGTCCGGTGAAATCGATACGCTATCGCGGATTCGGCTACAAAGTGGCCTTGGGAATATTCGTCGTCACGTTTATCTTGTTCGGCGCCATCGGCGCGGGAAAATCCGCGGAATGGATCCCGGCGATTTTCGGCGCCAGCGCGGACGTTTCCGGAATCGAGATGCATTTCGGCTGGTTCCTCCTCATGTGCTATTTCGGGTTCTTCGCTTTCCTTTGGGCATACACGCACTTTGGATACGAAAAAACCAAACCGGTGCCGGAACGGGTGACGACTCATGCTTAAGTCAGTGATCGGACTTCGCCGGTTCGCAGTTTTGCTTGGGATGCTCGGTGTCTTCGCAGCAGTGGGCAGTGCGGTTGCGCAGGAAGCCGAAGGGCTCACGCCGGCGAATGTGCGCGTCGACAATATCGCCTCGGTGCAGCGTGGCGCGCGCATTTACTTCAACTACTGCTCGGGTTGTC
>DATAVJ010000003.1:0-31208 GCA_036267795.1 Rudaea sp. | reverse complement strand
CCGCAGTTTCGGCAACACGCGTGATCGGTCGAGGGCATATAGTGAATTCGCGGTTTGTCATCCTGAAAAGAAAGGGGAGTGTCATGACTGCGAAGACGTTCGTTCTTGCTGCCGTCCTGTGCGCATTGCTGGCTGCCTGCGCAGGAGCGCCGCAACACAAGCTTTTGCCGAACGAAGATCTGGACGAGCAGAAAGTGGTTCTCGTCAATCAGTGGGCGGAAACGCATGGTGCGCGTTTGATCTGGATAAATTATCCGACGCGCTATCACCCCGAACCCAGCTACTGATTTTTTTGACGATGTTTGAGTAACACGACGGTGGCGCCCGTGCCGCCTTCGGCCGCCTTCGCCGATGCGAACGCGATGACGTCCGCGCGGCGGCGCAGCACACTGTCCACCATGCGCTTGAGAACAGGTCCCGCTGCGCGCGAGCGCAATCCTTTGCCGTGGATGATTTTCACACACAGTTTGTCCTCGCGCAGGGATTCCTCGAGAAACTGCTTTATCGCCGCGCGCGCCACCGCTTCGGTCATCTGATGCAAGTCGATTTCGTCGCCGATGCTGTAATGCCCGCGCTTCAAGTTGCGCAATACGCGCGGGGCGACGCCGTCTTTCAGGTAACTCAATTCTTCGCCGATCTCGATGAGTGCGGGATCGATGACGCTGCTCATCAATTCGTCCACCACACGCGCTTCGTCGAGAAGCGCCTGAGTCGCTTCCGGCGCCGGCCGCGCGCGCGGAATTTCGTGATGCAGCGACCGGATCGTGCGCACCGGACCGACAGCCTCGGCGAAAAGCTGGCGGTCTTCTTCGCTCACGGCCTTTCGAGCCGCTGGAGTTTTCGGACGTTTCGACATCGCGACCGAGCTTAGCAGAGCCCGTCAAAACCTTAAGTGGACGAAGGCAAAACCGCCGCCGTGCCGTATCATTGGCGCGATGAACGTGCACGATTCCAGATCACTCGACGCGCGCTGCCCAAGTCAGAGCATCAGGCTTTAGCATGCGTGTACTGGTAAGTAACGACGATGGCGTGGACGCGCCCGGAATCCTCATATTGGCCAAGCGCCTGTCGGTCGTCGGCGAGGTGACGATCGTCGCGCCCGACCGCGACCGTTCCGGCGCGAGCAATTCGTTGACGCTCGATCAGCCGATTCGCGTAACGCGCATGGACGACGGCCGCTATCGCGTGGCGGGAACGCCCACCGATTGCGTGCATCTCGCGCTGGCCGGTTTGCTCGACAAGGAACCCGACATCGTCGTTTCCGGCATCAACAATTCCGCGAATCTCGGCGACGACGTGATTTATTCCGGCACCGTGTCCGCCGCGATGGAAGGCCGTTTCCTGGGGCTGCCCGCGATCGCCGTGTCGCTGGCGGCCAGGGATCACATCGGTCGTCATTACGAAACCGCCGCGCAAGCCGCGTTGTCGATCATGCAGCGTCTGCTGATCGATCCGCTGCCGGCCGACACGATTCTCAACGTCAACGTGCCGGACCGGCCGTGGAACGAGATTCGCGGCTTCGCCGTCACTCGGTTGGGCAAGCGTCATCGTTCAGAGCCGTGCGTCGTGCAGCAAGACCCGCGGGGACGACCGGTCTATTGGATCGGCCCGCCGGGCGAAGCCGAAGACGACGGCCCCGGCACCGATTTCCACGCCGTACGTGACGGATTCATCTCCATCACGCCGATTCAGGTCGATCTGACGCGTTATCAGGCGCTGGAAAAAATCAGCGGCTGGGTTGGATCGTTGTCGCTCGATCTGGACGACGACGCATTGGATAAAGACGCATGAGTCCGTTCTCACGCCCCGTTCCTGAAGCGCGCGGTCTGGGCATGACGTCGCAGCGCGCGCGCGATCGGCTGATCGAACGGTTGAAATCCGACGGCATTTCCAATCGCCGTGTGCTCGACGTGATCGGGCGTTTGCCGCGTCATCTTTTTATCGAAGAAGCGCTCGCTTCGCGCGCGTACGAAGACACGGCGCTGCCGATCGGACTCGGCCAGACGATTTCGCAGCCGTGGGTCGTCGCGCGCATGACCGAGGCGGTCATCGAATACAAAGTGCCGGAAAAAGTTCTCGAAATAGGCACCGGGTCCGGTTACCAGGCCGCGGTTCTTTCCGCGCTGGTGAAAAATGTCTACACCGTGGAGCGCATCGAAGAATTGCTGCGCAATGCGCGGCGCCGTTTCCGCAAACTCGGCATCGACAACATCCGGTCCAAACACGATGACGGCAAACTGGGTTGGCCGGAGCACGCGCCGTTCGACGCGATCATGCTCACCGCGGCGGGCGATCACATCGATGCGCGGCTCCTCGATCAGCTCGCGCCGGATGGCGTCATCGTAGCGCCGGTCGGTCCGTCGGGCGCGCAGCAGCTCAAACGGTTCCGACGCGATGGCGACGCCATGATCGAAGATTCGCTCGGCGCCGTTAGTTTCGTTCCGCTGCTGGGCGGATTGGACTGATGCGTCTGTTCAAACCGATTTACGAAGCGGCATTAAAGTGGGCCGCTCATCCGAAAGCAGAATGGTTTCTCGCCGGGCTGAGTTTCGTCGAAGCATTCATTTTCCCGGTTGCGCCCGAAGTGATGCTGGCGCCGATGACATTGGCGAAACCCAGGCGCTGGGCGCACTACGCGACGATAAGTCTCGGCTGTTCGCTGATTGGATCGTTCGTGGGATACGCGCTCGGTCATTACGCGTTTTATGCGGTACGTCCTTTTCTGGCCGACATCGGCTGGCTGCCGGCGATCGAAGCGCAAGTCGCGCGCTTGCAAAGCCTGAGCGGCTGGCGAATTTTCTGGATGCTCGTGCTCGCAGGATTTTTGCCCATTCCGCTGAAAATATTCACGTGGGCATCGGGCTTTGCGGGCGTACCGCTGCCCGCATTCGTCGCGGGCATGCTTGTGGGTCGCGGCAAGCGTGTCTACATTTTGTGCGGACTGATTCGTCTGGGCGGCAAGCGCGTCGAGGATGCGATCCATCGCTGGATCGAATGGATCGGCTGGGGTGTGCTCGCGCTGATCGTGCTGATCGTGATCTACTTCCGTTTTCTGCGTTGACAGGGCAGCGACGAAATATGCCACGCGTTCTTTTCCTCGCACGATGCGGTTTGTTCGGCGCGACGCTATTGCTCGTCGCCTGCGCATCGGATCAACCGGCGCCGGTCGAGGATCGCTCCATACGTTCCAATTTCGCCGAAAACGAGGCGAAAAATCCGCCGCCGCCGCCGATCAATCCGCAGCAAAACGGCGCGATGTATCACGTACAAACCGGCGATACGTTGTATGCGATCGCTTTCAAGCACGGCATCGATTTCCGCGATCTCGCAACATGGAATCGCATACCTGCGCCGTATCGGATTTATGTCGGTCAGGAACTGGTATTGAGTTCGCCGGCGTCGACGGCGATGGTTCAACCCGCGCCCGGCAATGCCGTGACGGTACCTGTGCAGGAACGGACCACGACAATCGCTCCGTTGCCGGCTTCACCACCGTCGCGAGCAACCATTCCGCCGCCTCCGCCAAAGCAGGTGACTTCGTCGCCGATGTTCGAAAACGTGGAACCGGAAACGACGCCCGTGCCGGCACCGGCTCCCGCTATTGCACAGGCTTCGCCGCCGCCGAAAACCGTACCGCCTCAGCCGAGTAAACCGCCGGTCGTCGAAGCGGAACCGCCGCCGAAACCTGTCGAACCTGCGCCTCAGCTCAATGCAGGCGGTGTGAGCTGGCATTGGCCCGCCGCCGGCAACGTTATCGGTACCTACGTCAGCGGCGATCAAACCAAGCAAGGCATCGACATCGCCGCCAACGAAGGCGATCCGATCACCGCGACGGCGGACGGCGAAGTGGTTTACAGCGGCAACGGCCTCATTGGTTACGGCGAACTCATCATCATCAAACATAACGCGAGTTTCCTGTCCGCGTACGGCCACAACAGAAAACGCCTGGTGCAGGAAGGCGACAAAGTGAAGGCCGGCCAACGCATCGCTGAAATGGGCGCAAGCGCGGCGGCGCGCAACGAACTGCATTTCGAAATCCGCAAGAACGGAAAGCCGGTGAATCCGCTGGAATACCTGCCGGCGCGTTGACGCGGCGGCGTGCGGGCAGCGCACGCCGGTAGTATTCTTCCGCGGTGAACACTTCCGCGCCCGATCAAGACATCGACGCCGAGGAGTTGCTCGAACTCGTCGATGCCGTCGAAGCGCCGGACGACAATGCGCGCAGCTCCACAGGCCTGTATCTCAACGAGATCGGACTGATTCCGCTGCTGGACGCGGAAACGGAATGGTCGCTCGCCGAACGTGTGCGAGTCGGCGATGCGGAAGCGCGGCGGCAGATGATCGAGGCGAACCTGCGTCTTGTCGTGACCGTCGCGCGCGGCTACGTGGGTCGCGGTGTGCCGATGCTCGATTTGATCGAAGAAGGCAATCTCGGGCTTATCCGTGCCGTGGAAAAATTTGACCCTGATCGGCGTCTGCGTTTTTCGACATACGCCGTGTGGTGGATTCGCCAGTCCGTGCAGCACGCGTTGATGCATCAGGGCCGCACCGTGCGCGTGCCGGTGCACGTGTTGCGCGATTTCGCGCAAGTGCTGCGCGCGCGGCGGCAGTTCATGGTGCAAAGTGCGCGCGTTCCCAGCGTCGAGGAATTGGCGCAGGCGGTGGGTAGGCCTGCGCATGAAATCGCCGAGTTGTTTTCCGTGACGGAGCGGATCAGTTCGCTCGATGCGCCGATGTCGGATACCGACGATCGGTCGCTGATCGAGCAACTCGTCGTCGATGGCGACGCGGCAACGAAGGTCGACGATATCTCCGGCGGGCGTATCGCGGCGCTGATTGCGCAACTGCCGGAACGCCAGCGCTTCGTGCTCGAACGGCGCTACGGCCTGAACGATCGCGGCGTGCAGACGCTTGCCGAAATTGCCGAAGAATTGGGACTCACGCGGGAACGCGTGCGGCAAATCCAGAGCGAAGCGCTCAAGCGGTTACGCGTTCTTGTGGGCGACACTACGCACTGAGCAGTTCGTGCCCAATAAAAACACGGCGACCGCTTCGCGGCCCTCGCCGACGAGCACGTTGAACGTCCGCGCTGCCGCAGCGTTGTCCATCGTTTCCAGACCGACGCCGCGTTTCAAAAATTCGGCCAGCACGCTTTGCGGCGGAAAAACCGCACGCTCGCCGGTGCCGAGCAGGACGACTTCGGGTTTGAGCGCCAGAATTTTTTCGATCGCGGATTTGTCCAGCGTTTTTGAATCGGAGTACGGAAAATCCTCGACGATCCGATTCGGCGCGACGATGAAACTTTTGCCGAGCGTGCGATCGATCACCGTGACCGTTTGCGCGTCGGCGCGGCGGACGAAAAACTGATTCTCGTTGGGATGCTCGGTGAGCTGCACGATTACTTCGGCAAGGCGAGTTTCGGCTGTTCGGCGTTGCGGCGATAGAACGTGGCGACGCGGCCGATGCTTTGCACCAGATCCGATCCCGTCGCCGTGCCGAGCGCCGCGATCTGCGCGGCGCGCGCATCGCGATCGTCGCTGCCGAGTTTCACTTTCACCAGTTCGTGATGGTCGAGCGCGCCGGCAAATTCCTTGATCACCGAAGCACTCACGCCATGGTTGCCGGTCATGATCACCGGCTTCAGGGCGTGCGCCAGACCGCGCAAATACCGTCTTTGACTCGCACTTAAACTCATTGCATCACCGCGCCATCGAACATGAAAGGTTATCATGGCGCGTTCGCACGTTTTCAATGTTTCAGGACATCGGCTTGGCCACACGCAGCAAATCGAGCGCCCGCTGGCTGAAGGAGCATTTCAGCGATCCTTTCGTCAAACGCGCGCAGAGCGAAGGCTGGCGATCGCGCGCCGTGTTCAAGCTGGAAGAACTCATCGACCGCGACAAATTGCTGAAACCGGGCATGATCGTCGTCGATCTGGGCGCCGCGCCGGGCGGATGGTCGCAAATGGTGCGTGAGCGTTTGGGAGAAAAAAATGGAATATTTTCGGGCCGGATTATCGCGCTGGATATTCTGCCGATGCAGGGCATCAGCGGCGTCGAGTTCATCGAGGGCGATTTCCGCGAAGAAACCGTGCTTCGACAGCTCGAGGAATTACTGAATGATGCCAAAGCCGATCTTGTGCTATCCGACATGGCCCCCAATATGAGTGGAGTAGGCGAGGTCGACCAGGCGCGAGCGATGCATCTGGCTGAATTGGCGCAAGAATTTGCCGCCGCACATTTGAAGCCGGGCGGCACGTTTTTAACCAAATTGTTCCAGGGTCGCGGCTTCGACGACTACGTAAAAAACTTGCGTGCGGGCTACGACCGCGTCAGCATGCGTAAACCGAAAGCTTCGCGCGCTCGCAGCGCCGAAGCCTATGCGCTCGCCACGGGCAAGCGCGGTACGTGATTTGAAGGAATGTGTTCGAGAGCGACGGTATGAACGATATGGCCAAGAATCTGCTGCTTTGGGTTGTCATCGCGATTGTGTTGATCGTCGTTTTCCAGACGTTCAATCCAAAGGCGGACAACCAGACGAATATTTCGTACACCGACTTCATGCAGCAGGTCGAGAACAATGCCGTCGCGCAAGTGAACATCAGCGCGACGTCGCCGTCGATTATCTCCGGCAAACGCCGCGACGGCAGCCCGCTGCAGACCATAGCGCCCGAAGACCCGCAACTCATTTCCGGCCTGCGTGCGCACGGCGTGGAAGTGCGTCAGGAAGCGGCGGACAACAGCGGCACGCTGTGGCGCATCCTGCTCGACTGGGTACCGTTCCTGATCTTCATCGGATTGCTGGTGTATTTCATGCGCCAGATGCAGGCCGGCGCCGGCGGACGCGGCGCCATGAGTTTCGGACGTTCGCGTGCGCGACTGCAGGGCGAGGATCAAGTCAAAATCACGTTCGCCGACGTGGCGGGCGTGGATGAAGCGAAGGACGAAGTGCAGGAGTTGGTCGAATTCCTGCGCGATCCGGGCAAATTCCAGAAACTCGGCGGCCGCATTCCGCGCGGCGTGCTGATGATCGGTTCGCCCGGTACCGGCAAGACGCTGCTCGCCAAGGCGATCGCCGGCGAAGCGAAGGTGCCGTTCTTCACGATTTCCGGTTCCGATTTCGTCGAGATGTTCGTCGGCGTCGGCGCCTCGCGCGTGCGCGACATGTTCGAGCAGGCGAAGAAACATGCGCCGTGCATCATCTTCATCGACGAAATCGACGCAGTCGGCCGCCATCGCGGCGCGGGCCTGGGCGGCGGTCACGACGAGCGCGAACAGACATTGAATCAGCTCCTCGTCGAAATGGACGGCTTCGAAGGCAATGAAGGCATCATCGTCATCGCCGCGACCAACCGTCCCGACGTGCTCGATCCCGCGTTGCTGCGCCCGGGACGCTTCGATCGTCAGGTCGTCGTGCCGCTGCCCGATCTGCGCGGACGCGAGCAGATCATCAAGGTTCACATGCGCAAGGTTCCGATCGCAGCCGATGTCGATTCGACGATCATCGCGCGCGGCACGCCGGGATTTTCCGGCGCCGACTTGGCCAATCTCGTCAATGAGGCTGCACTGTTCGCCGCGCGCAGCAATTCGCGCGACGTCAACATGGATCATTTCGAGCGCGCCAAAGACAAGATCATGATGGGCAGCGAGCGCCGCTCGATGCTGATGAGCGAAGACGAGAAGAAACTCACGGCGTATCACGAAGCGGGTCACGCCATCGTGGGCCGCCTCGTGCCGGATCACGATCCGGTGCACAAGGTCACGATCATTCCGCGCGGCCGCGCGCTGGGCGTCACGCTGTTCCTGCCCGAAGCTGACAGGTACAGCCACAGCAAGACGTTCCTCGAGAGCCGTCTCGCCAGCCTGTACGGCGGACGCGTTGCGGAGGAATTGATTTTCGGCGATGACAAAGTGACGACCGGCGCATCGAACGACATTCAGCGCGCCACGCAACTCGCGCGCGACATGGCGACGAAGTACGGTTTGTCGCCGGAGCTCGGGCCGATGACGTACAGCGACGAGGAAGACGAAGTGTTCCTCGGCCGCGCCGTCACGCAGCACAAGCATGTATCCGAAGATACGGCGAAAAAGATCGACGAAGTCGTTCGCGGCGTTATCGATGCCGCGTATCACAGAGCCCGCGATCTGCTCACGACGAATATCGACAAGCTGCACACGATGGCGGGAGCGCTGCTTCAATACGAAACCATCGATGGCGAACAGATCACCGCGATCATGGAAGGCCGCACTCCCGGTCCGCCGAAAGACTGGAACAAACCCGGCGATAAAGGTTCTAGCGGCAACGCACCGGTCGGCAAACCCGCATCGCCCATCGGCGGGCCCGCCGCTCAGCACTGACACTCGACACTAACCGCAACCACATCATCCCCGCCGACGCGGGGATGATCGTTTTCGGCGCCCGGAAACCGCGGGCATGTAAAATCCGCCCATGTTCGATCTCACGAGAATCATCGACTGCGCGGGTCGCCCGTTCATGCTCGATCGTCCGCGCATCGCAGGGATCATCAATGTCACGCCCGATTCGTTTTCCGATGGCGGCAAGCATGTCGATGCGGCGGCCGCGATCGCGCACGGTTTGAAACTGGTCGGGGAAGGTGCGGATCTTCTCGATGTCGGCGGCGAGTCGACGCGGCCGAAAGCCGAGCCGGTTTCCGCGCAGGAGGAAATCGGCCGCGTCGTGCCTGTCATCGAAGCGCTCGCAAAACAGATTTCGATTCCGATCTCTGTCGATACGTCGAAACCGGATGTCATGCGCGCTGCAGTTGCCGCGGGCGCGGGCATGATCAACGACGTTTACGCGCTTCGGCAGGACGGCGCGCTCGACGCGGCAGCGGAATTGAAAGTGCCGGTGTGCCTGATGCACATGCTCGGCGAGCCGCGCACGATGCAGGACGATCCGCATTACGACGATGTGGTCTCGGATGTTCGGCGTTTTCTTGCGGAACGGATTTTCGCGTGCGAAATGTCGGGTATCGAGAAGAAAAAAATTATCGTCGATCCCGGGTTTGGATTCGGGAAAACGCTCGAGCACAATCTTGCGTTGCTTCGCGCGCTCGATCAGTTCGCAGCGCTTGGGGTGCCGTTGATGGTTGGGTTGTCACGGAAGCTGATGATCGGGACGTTGACCGGACGCGATATCTTGGGGCGGGAAGTCGGTTCCGCTGCTGCCGCGATGATCGCCGTGCAGCGTGGGGCGATGATTGTGAGGGTGCACGATGTTGCGGTGACGCGCGATGCGTTGGCGGTGTGGGAAGCGGTTTCGTCTGGTGCTGCGCCGGTGAAGAAAACGCAGAAGGCGTTTGGGTCGCAACGGTTCGAGGACGACTAATAACGCCAATCTTCGTAGCTCGTCATTCCGGCGAAAGCCGGAATCCAGCTCTACACTTTCCCCCTCTCCCCCGCTGGCGGGGGATAGGGTTGGGGTGAGGGGGCAGCGCGACGGTCTTTCTCAAAGTATCCGGAAGCTCGCTCACCGTTCGATGCATTTTTGGAGGGCGAAAGCTTTCACTCACCTGCGGCGAGCGAGTCACTTTCTTTGCCGCGTGCAAAGAAAGTAACCAAAGAAAGCACGTTTATTTTTCGCGTAGGGTGTGTTCGCCGAAGCTACATCCCTGTACCTGCGTCGAACCGCGCACTTCCTGTGCGCGGTTTGTGGCATCGCTTTGCCGGCTAAGGGCGGAGCGCGGGGTTGTCCCAACCGTCTTTCGCCGCGAAGCGCTTGCCGTATTTCGATGCGAGCGCGTCGAGCTGTGCTTTCAGTTTGTCGGCACCTTCCGATTTGATGTACTGGATCGGGCCGCCGCGGAAGGGCGCGAATCCTGTTCCGAAAATGACGCCAGCGTCGAGAAGATCGGCGTCGTCAACGACGTTGTCGTGCAGGCACGATACGGATTCGTTGAGCATCGGCAGAATCATGCGGTCGGTGATGTCGGCGGGTGCGTGATAGTTCGGATCGACCTCGGGTTTCACGGGCTTGCCGTTTTCCCATTTGTACAGACCTTCGCCGGTTTTCTTGCCGAGCTTCTTGGCGGCGACAAGTTCGTCGAGTCCGTCCGGAATTTCCAAACCGAGAAATGGACCCAGTTCTTTTCCGACGGATTGCGCCACGTCCAGTCCGACGGTGTCGGCGAGTTCGATCGGACCCATCGGCATGCCGAATTTTTTCGCGGCTTTGTCGAGCACTGGTCCAGGAATGCCTTCCTTGAACATGCGCATCGATTCGAGCAGGTAGGGCATCAGAATTCGATTGACGAGAAAACCGGGCGTCCCTTTGACGGGAACGGGCAACTTGTCGATCGCTTTGCAAAAAGCCATCGCACGTTTTTCGTTGGCGGGATCGAGTTTGTCCTGACGCACGATTTCCACGAGCGGCATTTGTGCCACCGGATTGAAATAGTGAAGCCCGAGGAAGCGCGCCGGCGATTTCACGGCTGTTCGAAGCTCGTCGAGCGGAATGCTCGATGTGTTGGTCGCGAGCAAGGCGGTCGACTTCAGCGACGGTTCGGTTTTTTGATAAAGCTCTTCCTTCGCCTGCTGATTTTCGTAGATGGCTTCGATGAGCAGATCGGCCGTCGCCACGCCTGCGCCCTCGACATCCGCTTTCAGCCGATCGGCGACGGGTTTGATCCTGTCCGGCGTCTTCAATCGTTTTTTGAAAAGATCCTGCGCGCGATCCAGTGCCGGCTGGATGAATTTCATTTCGCGGTCTTGCAGCGTCACGTCGAAGCCGCGATAGGCGCACCACGCGGCGATGTCGCCTCCCATCACGCCGGCACCGACGACGTGCACGTGCTTGATTCCCGAGTCCGCTCCAGCGCCAAGCCCTTTCAGGCGTTCCTGTAAAAAGTATACTCGAACGAGGTTTCTCGCCGCCGGCGTTTGCGCAAGCTTCGCGACCGATCGTGCTTCGAGTTTCAGGCGTTGCGCGAGATTCGAACCGCCGCGGCGCCAGACTTCGATGAGCGCGAACGGCGCCGGATACTGATCGGGGCGTGCTTTCGCCGCCGCCTGTTTGCGAACGATCGGCGCGAGAATTTGCCGCACCGGCCAGATATTCGTCGCCCATCCACGCAGGCCCTGCATGAACGGATGTCCACGCGGATGGCGGATCTGTTCCTTCGCGGTTTCGACGAGAAGCTCGGGTGACGTCAGCACATCGACGATGCCGAGCGCCTTGGCCTGTTCGGCGCCGACAGCTTTTCCGGTCAGCATCATTTGCAATGCCTGCGGCGCACCGATCAGTCGAGGCAATCGCGCGGTTCCGCCCCAGCCGGGATGGATTCCGAGCATCACCTCCGGCAGACCGATCTTCGTGTTCGGATCGCGCGTGGCGACGCGGTAGCGGCAGGCCAGCGCCAGTTCGGTACCGCCGCCCATGCAATATCCGTGAATCGCAGCCACCGTCGGGCAGCGCAGGCGCGACAGGCTCTGGAATACGCGCTGGCCGTATTCGATGTTGGCGAGCACTGCGCCGTGTGTCTCGTAAGTCTGGAATTCGCGGATGTCGGCGCCGGCGATGAATCCTTTGCTTTTGCCGGATTGGATCACAACGCCCTTCGGCAGCTCGATCGACAATCGTTCGACGATCTGCGCCAGCTCCTCGAGCGTGGCGTGATTGAGCGCGTTGACGGAGGCGTCGGCGCGGTCGAGCGTCAGCACCACGATGCCGTCGACTTGGGTATCGGCTTTCCAGTTGGAGAAACGCAGTCCTTCGAACATGGCCAGCCTCGAGCGTACGCAAAGTAGGGCGGCTATAATCCGCGCAAGCCGCCGTTGCGGTCAAATGGGCCGGGGAGCCTGCTTTGAAACCGGATTCGCCCCTTTGAATATTGCGGTCGCCGAAGTATTCGTCACGCCGAAGCTGTTCGATCGCATCGTGCAATCGCAGCAGAACCTCATTGCCATCGAAACGGCGCATGCGGCGGATGTTCTCGCGCAGTTCCGGGTTCTGGCGATGCGCACGGGTCAATCGGTCTATTACTGGCAGGTGGACGCCGGAATCACCAGCTTGCGCGAGCGCGATGTCCGCGTGCCGGGCTCCAAACGCGTGACCGAGGCGTTGCGCTACATTTTGCAAAGCATGCAGTTCGGCGTTTATCTTTTTACCGACTACGACGAGCATATGCGCGCGCCGAACATCGGACTGTTGCGTCAGATCGCGCGCAGCCGGTCGAGCAACGGACGCAAGGTGGTGTTCGTCGGCGAGCGCGTGACTATGCCGGAAGGACTCGATGCACTTACCGAGCGCATCGAACATACGCCGGAAATCGCCGGAAAACCACGCTTGCGCGACGGGCGCTGGGTGACCTGATGTCAAATCCTGTGATGTCGGACGATGCGATGTCGAACGAAGAATCGAGCCAGAGCTCCGTCCTGATCGTGACGACGCAGCGCGACGACCGCCGCGTATTGTTCGATACGCTCGACGCGCAGAATTTCGAAGCCGTCTATACGGCCAAGGATTTGCCGCAGGCGCTGTCGTTCCTGCAGCAAGATCCTCAGATCGATGTGGTAGTGATCGAATTTCTGGGCGACGCTTCCGAAGCCGTCGCGTTCTGCGCGCAACTGAAAGGCGATCCGCGATTGGCGGACGTGCCTGTCATCGGCATCGCGTCCGCCGACGCATCGCAGCGCCGCTGGGATTGGACGCGCGCACCGGTCGGCGTTGTGGATTGGGTGCGCAGTCCCGTCGAGGCAGGTGAAATCCTCGGGCGCGTTCGGGCCGTGCTCGCGTTGAGCAGGATCAAGTCCGTTGCAGCGACGACGCCGGCGGCCGACCGTTATCAGTTCGCGTTCGAAAGCAATCTCGACGAGATCGTCGTTTCCGATCCGAAGACCGGATACATCATCGACGCGAATACGACGTTCGAGCAGCGTTCCGGGTTTTCGCGCGCGCAAATGGTCGGACAACCGCTGGACGGTCTCGACATCACCCACAACAAACAGCAGCGCGCGGGTCTGGTCGGCCAGCTCACACGCGAAGGCAGCGTTAAATTCCGCTGCCGACGCGCGCGCGGCGACGGCACTTCGCATTTGATGGATGCGCATATGCGCCTCGTCGTGCAGCAAGGACGTCTGCTGCACGTCACCACGTTCCGCGAGCCGGCCGATACGGCGCGCTATCAGGCGGCGCTCGGACTCGTCGCCGCGGCTGCCGAATGCGGCGGCGGCGACGAAGGATTGAACCGGCTGATCAAGCTTTTGTGCGAATGGCTGGAACTGGATTTCGCGATGGTGATTTCCGCCCGTCCCGAGCAGAACGCCGAAGCGCAGCCATTGCTGACGTATCACCGCGCCAGCCAGCCGCAGGAAGCGCCCGATCCGCTCAAGCAGCCCACCTTGAAACGCTTGCTAGACGGCGAACGCATCGTCCACGGCGAGCGCGCGTGGAGCGAGGTCGAGAAAGATCAGTTTCTCGCCTTTTTCCATTACGAGATGTTCGTCGGCCTGCCGTTGCGCGACGAACGCCACAACACGCTGGGTGCGATGCTTCTTGGCCGGCGGCGACCGCTGCCGGCCGATGCGTTCGTCATCGAGCCATTGCGCATGATTGCCGGACGGCTGTCGCTGGAACTGGAATTGCGCCGTGCACGTGAGCAAGGGCGCGCGAAAGGATTGCAAGATGCGCTCACCGGACTGCCGAATCGACTCCTGTTCAACGATCGCCTGGAGTTGACGATAAAGGAAGCGCATCGAACCGGTGAAATGTTTGCGGTTCTGTTCGTGGATCTCGACCGCTTCAAGAACATCAACGATTCCCTCGGCCATTCCGTCGGCGATCAGGTGCTGATGGCGGTTGCAAAACGCCTGCGTGCGAGTGTGCGCGCGTCCGATACGACTGCGCGCTACGCGGGCGACGAATTCACGATGATTTTGCGCCACATCGTGCAGCGCGACGATGTGATGCGTATCGCCGAAAAAATCGTGCGCGTGATGGAAGTGCCGCTGACGCTTGCCGATGGTGCGGAGCTGCATATCACGGCCAGCATCGGGGTAAGTTTTTATCCGGACGACGCAACCAGCGCCGAACGCTTGCTAAAGCATGCCGACGTCGCCATGTACAGTGCGAAGGGTTTGGGCCGCAACAATTTTCAATCCTACGTCGCGGTGCCGGAAGAGTCGCATCAACAGCGGCTGGCGCTGGAAGCGAAGCTGCGGCTCGCCGAGAAAAACGGTGAATTGCGCGTCTACTATCAGCCGCAAGTGGAAACGCACAGCGAAGATATCGCCGGCATGGAAGCGCTCATCCGCTGGGAACATCCGGAACTCGGCATGATCAGTCCGGGGTTTTTCATTCCGCTGGCGGAGGAAAACGGATTGATCATCCCCATCGGCGAATGGGTGCTGCGCACCGCGTGCGCCGATGCCAAACGCTGGGATGACCGATTCGGTTTGCGTCTGCGCGTCGGCGTGAATTTATCGGCGGTGCAGTTGCGGCTACAACAGACACTCGTCCAACTCGTAGCCGATGTGCTGCACGAATCCGGTCTCGATCCCGACCTGCTCGATCTCGAAGTAACGGAAAGCATCAACGTCAAGACGATCCCGAATCTTCTGGAAACCCTGCAAGGCCTGCGTGAACTGGGCTGCAAGATATCCATCGACGACTTCGGAACCGGACAATCGTCATTGGATTACATCAAGCGTTTTCCGGCCGACCGCATCAAGGTCGATCAAACCTTCGTGCGCAACATCGGTGTCGATCCGGACGACGAAGCGATCGTCCGTGCGACGATCGGCATGGCGCACAGCCTGAACCGTGCGGTGGTGGCCGAAGGCGTGGAGATCGAGGAACATCTCGATTTCCTGCGTGCGCAGGGCTGCGAGGAACTGCAGGGCTATCTTTTCTGCCGCCCGCTGCCGGCGGCAAGTTTCGAAAACCTGCTCGTCGAGCGCGAGCGGGTTTTCAACAAGGCGCCGTCCGCGGAAGCGGCAGCGTCGCGTTAACAACCAGTGAACTTAAGGCGCCCACCACGGTCTTTTCACAGGGCTTGACCGGGCCGCCAGCGAACGGAGTGCAGCCCGGATGGGCGAACAAGATTTGGATCAGGCCCTTGTCGAACGGGTACAAAAAGGAGACAGCCGCGCGTTCGACCTGCTGGTCCGCAAATACCAGCACAAGATCATTGCGGTGATTTCGCGCTATATATCGGATTGGAGCGAATGTCAGGACGTCGCGCAGGAAGCGTTCATTCGCGCCTATCGCGCCATGGCCAACTTCCGCGGCGACAGTCAGTTCTATACGTGGATGTACAAGATAGCCATCAATACCGCTAAAAATTATCTCGTTTCGCAAGGCCGGCGCCCGCCGACCGACGATATCGCCATCGACGACGCCGTGCTCCTGGACGGCGGCACGCGCCTGAAAGAACGCGCCACGCCGGAACGAGAACTTCTTCGTCAAGAAATTGAACAAACGGTCTTCGACACGGTCGAATCATTGCCGGAAGACTTGAAAGTGGCCATCACCCTGCGAGAAGTCGACGGCCTGAGTTATGAAGAAATCGCTCAAACCATGAATTGCCCCATCGGCACCGTCCGTTCCCGCATCTTTCGAGCGCGCGATGCCATCGATCAGAAATTGCGTCCGCTCCTCTCGGACACAGTGTTGCCGAACACGAAAGTGTCGAACTCGAAGGTATCTGAACCATGAGTGCCAACTACCAAGAACATTTGTCCGCGTTGATGGATGGCGAACTGTCGCGCGACGAAACACGATTCCTGCTGCGCCGGCTCGATGCCGATATACAGCTGGCGACGTCGTGGTCGAGTTATCAGATCGCCAGTCAAGTAATGCGCAAGCGTTTCGCCACGCCGATGCGCGCGAATTTTGCCGACGCGGTGATGAGCGCGATTGCCGTGGAAAAAACGCAAGCCGGTCGCGGCGGACTGCTGCGCTGGGCCGGCGGCGGCGCCATCGCCGCGGCCGTGGCGGTGTTCGCACTGACAGCCACCCGCCCGCTGAGCGATTCGCAACCGGCACAGCCGGCCGTCGCCGCCGTGGCGAGCGCAACAATGCTGGCCACTCCTCGCGTCGAAACGCAGACGGCATCGGGAACGTTGCCCAACTTTCCCGCGATCGATCTCACGCAGCCCGCCGGTTTCGACTCGAACAGTTCCTATTCGGGCGGCGTGATTTCGATTCCGCGCTACATGCGCTATCGCAACGACGCAGCCGAACGCCTCAACGATTTCGGACCGTACGTGCTCAGCACCTCGCCGCAAACGCCTGCGCGGCCGGAGCCGGAGACCGTGCCGCGGCAGTAACGCCGGTCTTGAAATTCGTGCGGCTGAACGACATGTAATCGGTACAGTTCTCGTGCGGAACTCGAGCACGACAACGCAATCAAATCGCACACTCATCTTTCCTGATTTTGACCAGGTCTATCCAATGTCTACAAAATATCTACGCAGTTTTTTGATCCTCATTGCTTTTTCGTTCGTGTCCGTCGCGGCGTATGCCGACCTGCCCGATTTCACGCAGCTCGTCGAGCACAATGCACCGGCGGTGGTGAATGTGCAGGCGACGCATACCGGCGAATCCGACGCCAAGTCTCCGCAGCAGGACGACGACTCGGACGATCAGGAAATGCCCGAAATCTTCAAGCATTTCTTCGGCCCGAACGGTCCGCACGGCAATCCGCACATGGATGGCACGCGTGTTTCGCTCGGCTCTGGATTCATCCTGTCAAGTGACGGCTACGTGCTGACCAACAACCACGTCGTTGAAGGCGCCGATCAAGTCGTCGTGCGTTTGTCGGATCGCCGCGAACTCGACGCGAAAGTGGTCGGGACCGATAGCGAGTACGACATCGCGTTGCTCAAGATCAAAGCGTCGAACTTGCCCGTGGTCGCCATCGGCGATTCCACCAAGCTGAAACCCGGCCAGTGGGTCGTTGCGATCGGTTCGCCGTTCAATTTCGATCACTCCGTCACGCACGGCGTGGTGAGCTATGTCGGCCGCGGCTTCGGCGGGCCGGATCAGCAATACGTGCCTTTCATCCAGACCGATGTGCCGATCAACCGCGGCAATTCAGGCGGTCCGCTGTTCAATCTGGATGGCCAGGTGGTCGGCATCAATTCGCAGATTTACAGCAACACCGGCAGCTCGGTCGGCGTGTCGTTCTCGATTCCGATCAATATCGCGATGAACGCCGTCGAACAATTGAAGACGACCGGCCACGTCGCGCGCGGCATGATCGGCGTGCAAATCCAGAACGTCGATCGCCAGTTGGCGCAGAGCCTCGGCCTGCCGCGCACGGGCGGCGCGCTCGTCAACAAGATCACGCCGGACAGCAGCGCCAGCAAGGCGGGCGTGCAAGTCGGCGACGTGATTCTTTCCTATGACGGTCACGAGATCGTGCAATCGTCCGACCTGCCGCCGCTCGTCGGCAGCACCAAGCCGGGTTCGAGTGCCGATCTGACCGTGTTCCGCGATGGCAAGTCCATGCATCTGCCGATGACCGTCGGCGCGCTGCAGGACAAAGCGACGCTGGCCAGCTTCACCGAAGGAGGCGACGCGAACAAAGCCAAGACAGGCAACGTGCTCGGCATCATCGTCGACGATCTGAATGCCGAGCAACGCAAACAGCTCGGCTTGAAGGATCAGGGCGTCGTCATCACCGACATCAAGAGCGCCACGGCTCGCCGCAGCGCGCTGCAGCCGGGCGATGTCGTCTTGATGGTGGGCCGCAAGCCGGTGAAAACCGCCGATGATTTCAACAATGCCGTGAAAGACGCCAAGAGCGGCGATTCCGTGATGATGCTCGTCAAGCGCGAAGACACGACGCAATTCGTTGCCGTCGCCGTTCCGAAGAGCGCCGCCGGCAAGGGTTGATTCCAACGATCCACTATGTCACGACGATGGGGCCCGCGCGGGCCCCATTTTTATTTCCCTCAATCTTTTTTCCGCAGAAACAGCGCGTTATCTCGACGTTTCTGCGATAATGCACGCTTTGCCGATGCCGATTCCTCCTGCGCCGGCTCTCACTGTTCCCGTGCAATGAATCTGATCCGAAATTTCTCCATCATCGCGCACGTCGATCATGGCAAATCGACGCTGGCCGACCGCATCATCCAGTTATGCGGCGGCCTGGAGGCGCGCGAGATGGAAGCGCAGGTGCTCGACTCCAATCCCATCGAGCGCGAACGCGGCATCACGATCAAGGCACAGTCGGTTTCGCTGCCCTACACGGCGCGCGACGGCAAGACGTATATGCTCAATTTCATCGATACGCCGGGTCACGTCGATTTTTCGTATGAGGTGAGCCGCTCGCTCGCCGCATGCGAAGGCGCATTGCTCGTCGTCGATGCGGCGCAGGGTGTGGAGGCGCAATCGGTTGCCAACTGCTACACGGCGGTCGAGATGGGACTGGAAGTGGTGCCAGTGCTGAACAAGATCGATCTGCCGACCGCCGATCCCGAACGCGTGAAAGCCGAGATCGAAGCCGTCATCGGCATCCATGCGAACGACGCGATCGCCATCAGCGCAAAAACCGGCCAGAACGTGCTGGACGTCCTCGAAGCCATCGTCGCCCGCATCCCGCCGCCGAAACCTCGCGACACCGACCGCCTGCAGGCGTTGATCATCGATTCGTGGTTCGACAATTATCTCGGCGTGGTATCGCTCGTTCGCGTCATGCAGGGCGAAATCAAGCCGCGCGACAAGATCCTCGTCATGTCGACCGGCCGTACGCACGAAATCGACGAAGTAGGCGTCTTTACGCCCAAACGCAAATCGCAGGCCGTACTCGGTCCCGGCGAAGTGGGCTGGGTCACCGCAGCGATCAAGGACGTCCACGGCGCACCGGTCGGCGATACGCTCACGCTCGCCAGCAAGCCCGCACCGTCGCCGCTGCCCGGGTTCCAGATGATGCAGCCCCGAGTTTTCGCGGGTATGTTCCCCGTTGTCGCCGAAGATTATCCGGCGCTGCGCGAAGCGTTGGAAAAACTCAAGCTCAACGATGCCGCGTTGCACTTCGAGCCGGAAAGTTCCGAAGCCATGGGCTTCGGCTTCCGTTGTGGTTTTCTCGGCATGCTGCACATGGAAATCGTGCAGGAACGCCTTGAGCGCGAATACGATCTCAACCTCATCACGACGGCGCCGACCGTCATCTATGAAGTGTTGCTGACCGACGGCAAAGTGCTGCAGCTGGACAATCCGGCAAAACTGCCGCCCAGCCAGAACATCGAGGAAATCCGCGAACCGCTGATCGTCGCAAACATTCTCACGCCGCCGGACTATGTCGGCAATGTAATCAAGCTGTGCGAGGAAAAACGCGGCAAGCAGCGCTCGATTCACTATTTATCGACGCAGGTCCAGATCAGCTACGAATTGCCGCTGGCCGAAGTCGTCATGGATTTCTTCGACAAGCTCAAATCCGTATCGCGCGGTTATGCGTCGATGGATTACCATTTCGAACGCTTCCAGACCGGACCTTTCGTCCGCCTGGATGTGCTGATCAACGGCGAACGCGTCGATGCACTGAGCATGATCGTGCACCGCGCGCAAGCCGACCGGCGTGGCCGCGACCTGACCGAGCGCATGAAAGAGCTGATTCCGCGACAAATGTTCGATGTCGCGATCCAGGCCGCGGTCGGTTCGCAGATCATCGGGCGTACGACAGTAAAGGCGTTGCGCAAGAACGTGCTGGCCAAATGCTACGGCGGCGATGCCACGCGCAAACGCAAGTTGCTCGAGAAACAGAAGGCAGGCAAACGGCGCATGAAACAGGTAGGGCGCGTGGAGATTCCGCAGGAAGCGTTCCTCGCCGTGCTTCAAGTCGACAAATGACCGAGTCGATAAATAAAACGAACAAACCCGATTAGGAATGACGATGGATTTCGATTTCGCACTTTTGCTGGTGAGCCTGACCTTCGCGACGGGCGTCATCTGGCTGCTCGACCGCCTGTTTCTCGCGGGCGGGCGCAAACGCCGCGCCGAGGTGCTCGCCCAAGCTGGCGGCACCGACGCCGAACGTCAGCAACGCTCGCAGGAAGCTCTGCGAGAACCGATCATCGTGGAATACGCGCGTTCGTTCTTCCCGGTCATTCTGATCGTGCTGCTGTTCCGCTCGTTCATCGCCGAACCGTTCAAGATCCCGTCGGGCTCGATGATGCCGACGTTGCTCGTGGGCGACTTCATTCTCGTCAACAAATTTTCGTACGGCATGCGCCTTCCGGTGCTGGGCACGAAGATATTGCCCATCGGCGAACCGCAGCGTGGCGATGTCTTCGTATTCCGCTATCCGAATCCCGAACACGATCCCAAAAAAGAAGGAATCGATTACATCAAACGCGTTATCGGCCTGCCCGGCGACGAAATCACCTATCGCAACAAGACGCTGTCCGTGAATGGGAAGGAGATTCCGCAAACCTATTTAGGTCCGTTCGTCGGTTCCGGCGACGAGGGGCGCAAAATGGCGGGCGCGGAAATCCACGAGGAGATGATTCCTGGCGCCGATCACCAGCTACTTCAATCCAATATGCTGCTGGCCGGCCGCGAAGGCACTTGGCACGTCCCGGCTGGACACTATTTCGCAATGGGCGATAATCGCGATAATAGCGAAGACAGCCGCTACTGGGGTTTCGTACCGGAGCAGAATGTCGTCGGCAAAGCGTTTGCGATCTGGATGAATTGGGATGGCGGCATCGATTTCAAACGCATCGGCACGCTGATCAAATAGTCGAACTACGGGGAATCGCATGAACTCGAAGAACAAACAGACGGGTATTACGCTGCTGGGTTTCGCCATTCTCTTGTGTGTTGTTGGATTCCTGGGTTACGCCGCGATGAAATTGGTGCCTGCATATACGGAATATTTCGGGGTGCTGAAATCCATATCGGCGGTTCAAACCGACCCTCAACTTGCAAACGTATCGATAGACCAAGTCAGAGCAAGAGTATTCGCGCAGTTCAACTTGCAATATGTCGACGAAAATAACGTACCGATGACTGCGATCAGCGTAAATACGCAGAACGGCGCTCGCAGTCTCACCGTTGCTTATGATCGCGATATTCCGTTTATCTACAATATCGACTTTCTGGTTCATTTCTCGAAGACTGTTGATCTTTCGCACGGACTTACCGAATAGGCCTTGACCGCACAGCTCACCTATCAGTTTCGTGATCCCGAGCTGCGCCAACGCGCACTGAGTCATCGCAGCGTCGGCGCGCGCAACAACGAGCGGCTGGAATTTCTCGGCGACGGTCTCGTCAATCTCTTCGTCGCCGAACTGCTGTACGAAATCTATCCGAAGGCCGATGAAGGTGAATTGACGCGATTCCGTTCGCGGCTGGTGAGCGAGCCTTCGCTCGCTGTCGTTTCGCGCGAGTTGCAACTCGGCGATCAATTGCTGCTGGGCCCCGGCGAGTTGAAAAGCGGTGGACATCGCCGCGATTCGATTTTGGCCGACGCATTCGAAGCGCTGGTCGCCGCAATCTATCTGGACGGCGGTTGGCATGTTTGCCGAGACTGCGTCCGCGCGATTTTCGAACCCCTCACGGCCACGTTGGGCGACGCGGACGAAAAAGATCCGAAAACACGGCTGCAGGAAATGTTGCAGGCACTCGGCAAGCCGTTGCCAACGTATGAACTCGTCCGATCCAGCGGTGCCGATCATGCGAAAACATTCGATGTCGAATGCATGCTTGCTGCGTTCGATGTTCGTGCTGAAGGTTCGGGCGGCAGCCGGCGCATCGCCGAGCAGGCCGCTGCGAAAGACGCGATCGGCCAGCTCGAAACCAAACTTCGCACATGACTGCGGATTCCCAAAACCAGCCTGCCTTCCGCTGCGGCACCGCCGCGCTGGTCGGACGGCCGAACGTGGGCAAATCGACGCTGCTCAATGCGCTGATCGGATGGCGTCTGAGCATCGTCAGTCCGAAGGCGCAGACCACACGTCATCGCATTCTCGGCATTCTTACCGACGCGACGAGCCAGATTCTGTTTCTCGACACGCCCGGTTTGCACAAACCTCGCGAGCGGGCGATCAATCGACAGCTCAATAAAGCCGCACGGCAAACCATTGCCGAGGCCGATGTCGCCGTCCAAGTCATCGAAGCCGGGCGCTGGAACAGCGAGGATCAGGCCGTTTACGACTCGATTGCCGCGCAGAACCGGCCCCGCTTGCTCGTCGTCAACAAGGTCGATGCACAAAAAGATAAAAAGCTACTTTTACCGTTTCTCGCAGACATCGACTCGAAGCGGGAATTCGAAAATATTTTTCTCGTATCGGCTCAGCGCAAGGACGGCCTGCAGGATCTCATCGACGCGATCCGCCGCTACCTGCCCGAATCGCCGCCTGCGTTCCCGGAAGACGAAATCACCGATCGCAGCGAGCGTTTTCTTGCGTCGGAACTGATCCGCGAACAGCTCATGCGGCAGCTTGCGCAGGAACTGCCGTATTCCACCACCGTAGAAATCGACAACTTCCGGGAAGGCGACATACGCGCGGAAATCGACGCGACGATCTGGGTCGAACGCGAAGGCCAGAAAGCCATCGTCATCGGCGAGGGTGGCGCGATGCTCAAATCCATCGGCACGTACGCGCGCAAGGCGATGGTGCGGCTGTTCGAGCGCCGGGTGCATCTGCGCCTGTGGGTGAAGGTTCGCGAGAACTGGTCCGACGACGAAAACGCATTGCGCACGTTCGGCTATTCCGACTGACCATGCGCGTCGAGCAGCAACCCGCTTTCGTCCTACATGCGCGGCCGTGGCGCGAGACGTCGTTGATCATCGAAGCACTGACACGAGATTACGGCCGCGTGGGATTGATCGCGCGCGGCGTGCGCACGGCGCGCTCGCGATTCGCGCGCGCGTCGCTGCAGCCGTTGACGCCGGTGAGTCTCAGCTGGTCCGGCCGCGGCGAGTTGTCGACGTTGTCCGGCGCGGAAGCTGCCGGTGCCATGCTTCAGGCGAACGGCGAGACATTGCTGTGCGCGTTGTATCTCAATGAACTCGTCGCGCGCCTCGTGCCGCGCAACGATCCCCACCCGGAGATTTTCGAGGATTACTTCGCAACTTACATGCGTCTGTCCGATAGCAATTCTCCCGCGTGGACTCTGCGCCGTTTCGAGCGCGATCTGCTCGCCCATCTCGGCTACGGTTTGGTACTGGAAGGCGAGGCGGAAACCGGTGAGCCGTTGCAGGCCGAGGCCGACTACGCCTACCGATTCGAGCATGGCCCGGTGCCGTGGCAGCGCAGCGAAGACGGTTTGAAGTTGCGTGGATCGGCATTGATGGCGCTCGCGCACGATCGCGAACCGGCGAGCGTCGACGACATGGCGTCGCTACGTCGTCTGTTGCGCGCGCTGATCGCGCGTCACCTCGACGGCACAGAGCTTCGCGCCTGGAATCTGTTCGGCAGTCTGCGCGGCGTCACGAACGCAGCGCCGTCGCCGTAGCGCTGCACAATTCCAGGAAACGGTCGACGGCTTTTCGGTCAACCGATACGCGCGCATGCAGCGATTGCTGCAACGACGCGGCAGCGGATGCAAGCGTCGTCGCGCCGCAAAAACCGCACGAAGCACGCAGGCGGTGAAGTCGCGCCAAAAGTTCCTGGGAGTCGATCGCCGCAGTATTCGCATGGTTTTTATGCAACTCTTCCAATTCGAGCGCCAATAACCCACGCAATGCCGCCAGCGATGTGCGATCGCCTCCGAGAGATTGCAGCGCCGCATCGTCGTCGAGCAATTCCGAATCGCTCCGAAGATATTCGCCGACCGTGGCTAGCAATCGATCCAACGAAATAGGCTTTTCGATGACGCCATCGAAACCGCGCGAAAGAGTTTGCCTGCGAACTTGCGCGTCGACTTCCGCGCTCGTCGCGATTGCGCGTGCCGATGCGTGACGCAGGCGAAGGCGCTCTAACAATTTCTCGCCACGCATGTCGGGCAGATTCAGATCGATGAGGAACAGATCGAACGCGTTTGTTTCCGAAATTGCCGACGCCGCAGCGCCATCCGCGGCAAGGACGCACTCGGCGAGCCGGCTTAATGCGCCTTCGAAAAAACGCAACGTGACCGGATCGTCGTCGACGATCAACACGCGCGGTAAATGAAACAATTCCGGCATGCGCAATCCTTCGAACACTCGTTGCAATCCGTTGCCTGCTATTATCGCCGTTGCTCCCGATTTTGTGACCGTTCCCGGTCGTTGGCGTTCGCATGACCGTTCTGGAAACGGAAATTTCGGATCTCTCGCATGATGGCCGCGGCATCGCGCATGTCGACGGCAAGGCGATTTTCGTCGTCGGCGCGCTGGCGGGCGAGCGCGTCAGGTTCAAATTCACGCGCAATCACCGGCGTTACGATGAAGCCATCGTGCAAGAAATACTGGTCGCCTCGCCGGATCGCGTCGTTCCGCGTTGTCCGCATTTCGGCGTGTGCGGCGGGTGCGTGTTGCAGCATCTCGCTCCGGACACGCAAATCGCGGCCAAACAGCGCGCGCTGATCGAAAATCTCGAACGGATCGGCAAGGTCGAACCGCAGGAATTGTTGCCGGCGCTGACCGACCAGCCCTGGGGCTATCGACGCAAGGCGCGCCTGAGCGTCAAGCATGTCGAGAAGAAAGGGCGCGTGCTTGTCGGATTCCGCGAAATCGACGGTCGTTTTGTCGCCGACATCCGCCGTTGCGACGTGTTGCATCCCGCCGTCGGCGAGCGCATCGGCGACATCGCGGCGCTGATCGAGTCGCTGGATGCGAAACGCGATATTCCGCAGATCGAAGTGGCGGCGGGCGATGCGCTGGTCGCCCTGGTCATTCGTCATATGCATCCATTGTCGGAACGCGATGTCGCCTCGTTGATGTCGTTCGCGCAGACGAGCGGGTTAGGGATGTTTTTGCAAAGCGGCGGCATGGATAGCATCAAACCGTTGTGGCCCGAGCAGATGCAGCTCTCGTATCGGCTCGCCGACGATCTCGACATCGAATTCCAGCCGCTGGATTTCGTGCAAGTGAACGCGGGCATGAACCGGCGCATGATCGAACTGACGCTCGATCTGCTGTCCCCTCAACCGGGCGACCGCGTTCTGGATTTGTTCTGCGGACTCGGCAATTTCACGCTGCCGCTGGCCAAACGCGCGATGGAAGTCGCAGGTGTGGAAGGCGAGGCCGGTCTGGTGCAGCGCGCGCAGCAAAATGCCACTCGCAACAATATCCACAATGCGCACTTTTTCGCCGCGGACCTCGCCGCCGATCAACGCGCCGCGCCGTGGGCGAAAGCCGAACATGATCTGCTGCTTCTGGACCCGCCGCGCAGTGGCGCGGCAGCGGTTCTTGAGTATTTGCCGAAACGTTCGACGCGGCGTGTCGTGTACGTATCGTGCCACCCCGGCTCGCTTGCGCGCGATGCCGGAACGCTCGTGCATCGCCACGGTTTTGTCCTGAAACGCGCCGGCGTCATGGATATGTTCCCGCACACGGCGCACGTGGAATCCATTGCGCTGTTCGATCGCGAATGATCGCGCCTTAACGACATATTGATGTGCACTTTGATTGATACAATGACCTCTGGCTCGCGGATGCTATTTCGACAATGCTGATCATCGGTGTGAACGGCGCCCAGTTGCAGGCGCACGAGCGCGAATGGATTCGAACACCCGTCGTCAGCGGCGTGATCCTGTTCACACGCAATTTCGTGTCGCGAAATCAAGTGACGCAACTTAGCGCGGATATCCGCGCGCTGCGCGACGATGCCTTTCTCGTCTGCGTTGATCAGGAAGGCGGTCCGGTACAGCGTTTCAGAAACGACGGCTTCACCCGGTTGCCGGCGCTGGCGCGAATCGGCGAACGCCATGCGGCCGATCCGAAACTGGCCGTTGCGCTCGCCGAGGAACATGCGTGGTTGATGGCCGCAGAAATGCGCGCCATCGACATCGACATCAGTTTCGCGCCCGTTCTCGATCTCGCGCGCGGCAATCGCATCATCGGCGAGCGATCGTTCGATGCCGATCCGATCGTCGTCTCGCAACTGGGATTGGCCTACATGCGCGGCATGCGCCTGGCTGGCATGGCCGCGACCATCAAGCATTTTCCGGGACACGGCTCCGTGCTCGAAGATACGCACGTCGAAAGCGCCATCGACAAACGTGCGCTGGAAGAAATCCGCGCCACCGAACTGGTGCCGTTCGCCGATGCCATCGCTGCCGGCGCCGACGCCGTGATGATGGGGCACGTGACGTATTCGAACGTCGATGCGAAACCTGCAGGTTATTCGCGAATCTGGATCGAAGATATTTTGCGTGGCGAGATGAAGTTTCACGGCGTCGTGTTCAGCGACGACATCAGCATGGCCGCCGCGGAGGGTGCCGGCGGAATCGGCGCGCGCATCACGGCTCATCGCGATGCCGGTTGCGATCTCGTGCTCGTATGTAAACCGGACGCGGTCGACGAAGCGCTCACCGCACATGCGCGTTCGGCGCCGTGCGATCCGGCCAAGGTTGCGAGCCTGCGCGGCACTGCGGCGCAGACCTGGGAAAGCCTGCTCGGCAATCCGCAACGCGACAAGTTTCTCGCGCGGATTGCCGCTCTCACTCCACTTCCCGTCCCTGCAACGTCTGCGCTATGACAAATCCTCTCATCGCCGATGCGGTAAAAAACGCCGATCTTGTTCACGGACGTCCCGAACTCAACGCCGCCATCATCGAGATGGGCGCCAAGATCGACGCAGCACTCAACGGCGAGGTACCCGTTTTCCTGAGCATCATGCACGGCGGATTGATCTTCGCCGGCGCGCTCGCATTGTGCATATCGACGGATTTGTACTTCGACTACGTCCATGCCACGCGTTATCGCAACGCACTGACCGGCGGCGAATTGCAGTGGATCAAAAGACCCGACGTCGACCTCAAAGGACGCATCGTCATACTGGCCGACGACATTCTCGACGAAGGCTACACGCTGCGTGCCATTCGCGACTTTTGTCTCGAACGCGGCGCCAAGCACGTGCTCATCGCCGTGATGTGCCGCAAGAATCACGACCGCACCGCACCGGGAATCCACGCGGATTTTTGCGGACTGCAAGTGCCGGACCGCTACGTGTTCGGCTTCGGCATGGATTATCACGGGCAAGGCCGGAATCTGCCGGGAATTTACGCGTTGAGGGAAACGACGTGAGCATCGATCTCGCTGTGATCGGCGGCAGCGGTTTGTATAATTTTCCCGGTTTGGAACATGTGGAAAAACGCACGATCGATACGCCGTTCGGCGCGCCGTCCGGTCCTGTCGCTGTCGGAACGATATCCGGACGATCGATCGCGTTTATGGCGAGACACGGCGAAGATCATCGGTTTGCTCCGCACCGCGTCAACTACCGCGCGAATATCTGGGCGCTCCAAAACGTCGGCGTGCGCCGCATCGTGGGCGTAAACGCGGTCGGCGGCATTCGTGAGGACATGGCTCCATGCGCCGTCGCCGTACCGGACCAGATCATCGACTACACGTCCGGCCGCGCCGGCAGTTTCAGCGATGTCGATGGATCGAAAGTAGTGCACATCGATTTCTCCGAACCGTACAGCGCCGGTTTGCGCAAAGATCTTCTGGCCGCCGCATTGCGTGCGTCTGTCGATGTCGTCGGTGATGGCTGCTACGGCACGACGCAAGGCCCGCGGCTGGAAACACGTGCGGAAATCCGGCGCATGCGCCGCGACGGGTGCGATCTCGTGGGCATGACCGGTATGCCGGAAGCGGCGCTCGCGCGCGAACTGTCGATCGATTATGCATGCCTTGCGCTGGTGGCGAACTGGGCCGCCGGTTGCGGCGACGAAATCGAGATAAGCATCGAGGAGATTTTCAAGAATCTCGAGACGGCAACCGCCAAAGTGCCGCCGATCGTTTCGCAACTGTTGAAGCAGTAGCGTCGGTTTCCAACTGCGCCGATCCGGTTTTCCTTCAGCGGAATATCGGCGACCCATCGTATACTTGATCGATGGAACCGAAGTCGCCTTATCACGACATCGTGTTGCGGCATCAGCGCGATCCGCACAATTTCGGCACGTTGCCCGAACACACGCACGCGTCGGAGGGAATCAACGCGTTGTGCGGAGACCGGCTGCATCTTGAAGTGGATTATCGCGATGAGAACCTGATCGCTCTGCGTTTTTCCGGCGAATCGTGCGCGATCACGATCGCCAGCGCGTCCATCATGAGCGACATGGTGGTCGGCCAGACCAAGCCCGCGATCGATGCCATGGCGAGCCGCTTCGCCCGCTTCATCGAAGGCGACGACGACGATGAAAAGTCGCTCGGCGATCTACGCGCGTTCGTAGAATTGCGGCGCCACGCGGCGCGGCGCAAATGCGCACTGCTTCCGTGGGCGACGTTGCGTGCGGCACTCACCGGCGCAGTCGTCGCCACCACGGAAAATCCGAGTCTCGGCGGATGACACTGGCGCAGCGCGGCGGTTTGCTCGGATTGCTCGACGCATTGCAAGCGGTTCGTGCGTGCGGCGAAGCGTGGGCGCTCGGCATCATTTTCGCGACATCGGGATCGACGTATCAGAAACCAGGCGTGATGGTGTTGCTCGATCGCGCAGGAGTGCGTCACGGCGTGATCAGCGGCGGTTGCCTCGAACCGGAACTCGAAGAGTGCGCGCGCCGGGTGCTCGAAAACGGACGCGCAGAAACGATCGATTTCGACATGCGAGCCGACGAAGACATTACGTTCGGCAGCGGCACCGGTTGTCGCGGCCGCATTCGACTGTTGTTGTTGCCGCAGCAAGGCGACGCGCCGTTGTCGGCCGCGTTGCTGAAACTTGCGGATGCCGACGACGCGATGCGCATCGCGATCGACATCGCGGGCGAAACGATCGGCAGCGGCACCGCAGCGCTGTCGGATAGCAGTTGGGCATGGAAGTGCGACGGACAACCATTCTCGAATGCGGAGCCATTTGAAAATGCGTTCGATGTTGCGCGCCTCAGCATCGAACCGCCGCCGCGCGTTCTTTTACTCGGTGCCGGCGCGGAAAGCGTTCCGCTGCAACAGTTCACGCGTCAACTCGGGTGGAAATCCATCGTCGTCGAGCATCGCGGCAGATGGCTGGATTTCGCGCAACGCGCGTGCGCCGACGAGATTGTCGAACAAGCTCCCGAATCCGCAGCGCCTGCATGGCGCATCCGGCGCATCGATGCGGCAATTGCGATGAGTCACAACTACGGAATCGATCTGAAGAATCTCGCGCTGTGCGCCGATACGGACATCGGCTACATCGGCCTGCTCGGACCCGCCGCGCGCCGTGACGCGCTGCTCGCCGATCTCGGCGATGCGACGGCAGCGCGTTTGCGCGACCGGCTGCACGCGCCGGTCGGCCTGGCGCTGGGCGGCTCGGGGCCGGACGCGATTGCGTTGTCTATCGCCGCCGGGTTGCAGCGCCATTTCGCGGGTCGCGCCTGACGGCACGCGCTTTGCTGCACGTTAATGTCACCGCGGCAAGGACGAAACCATGCAGCACAAGCGGCTGAAATTCGGAAAGGGTTTTCGGATCGCGCTGAAAAACGCGCGCGGAGAGGCGGCGGAAATGGTTATTCCGCCCGACGATGCCGAAGGCAATCCGCACAACCGTCATGCCGGCGCGGACCAGTGGCTGTTCGTCGTTTCGGGCAGCGGTCGGGCGCTCGTCAACGGCCGTGGGCGGGCGCTGAAGAAAGGCGATCTTCTGCTCATCGAGAAAAACGACAGGCATGAAATAAAAAACACCGGCCGTTCGCTTTTGCGCACGCTCAACTTCTACACGCCACCGGCCTACGACAAAGACGGCCGCCCCAATCGACGCGGAAAGCCCAGCGAAGGCTAAGCCCGCGCAAAGCGCACGGTTTATTCACTGCGGGAACTGCAAAACGCGGATATCGAATGACGCATATCACGCCGCGCACCCGTGATTTTCGATGACGCAATATTTAAGGAGGCGGCCGGCGCGTTCGTCCGAACCGTCGAAGTAGACGTCGGCATTGGCCGGCGGCGGCATGTCGGACGAATATAGCTCGTGCGTGGATGCGTGCACGACGGGAAGCGTCGGATCGGCTGCAAAGGCGAATAGCGCATCGATTTCCGCCGCGCTCGCGCCGCCGAATCGCCACGATTGTTCGAGTACGCCGGAGAGGCATTTGCCCTGTTCGTCGGAACCTTGCACGACATCGTATTGACGCCGCGACGCGAAGAATGTCGGAAATACACGCGTCACGGCGCGATCGTAGTCCAGCGCCTGCGCCACGGCGATGCGGACACTCTGCGTCAACTCCAGCCGCAACAGATCCTCGATCGTGCCCTGGATGATGCACAAATCCGTGCCGCCATAAACTTCTTCACCGTGGTTGTTCTTCGTCGTCTGCTGGGTTCCGTAATAAGCGATGCACCGGCCGTGCAGATGCACTTCGCCGATGCTGTAGGTGGTCGGCGATTCCACATTCTGTTCGAGAACGACGCCATGCCTGTACAAATCCGCCGTGTCGAGCGCGGTGATGGCCTCATCCAGCTCGCGTTCGTTCGTCACGATTTTTTGCGCAGAGCCGCCCGGCCGATGTGCGGGTTTCAACCGCACGCAGCCCAGGCGCAACAGCAGGCGTCCGGCAATGGCGACGTCGGTTTCACTGAATGCGGAATAGCCCGGAAGCACGACACCGGACAACATGCCGCCCAACGCGTGCGACCAGCCCTTCGGCGCGCGAGCGTGTTCGCTCACCACATCATGCGTGATCGCCTTCGTCGCCACGAACGGATGCGGCACGACGCCGCCGAACAAATCGTCTTCGTTGCTGATGCCCAACGCGGCTGCTTCGTCGGCGAGCAGCGTGTGCTGCGGCACGAAGTAGATGTCGGCACCATCGCGAGTTGCACGCAGATATTCGCCGGCGAATGAAAAACCCAGCAGGTTTGCCAGTCGCTTGGTGATGGCGCGAAGCGAGACATAATCGTGGCTTAGACGATCCGCGGTCTCAGCAGAGAGAGTAACTACTTGTTTTCGTACCGCCGGCATGGTCGATCCCTGACTTTGTCTTTACAAACGTAAAGAAAAAGGCAAATTGGATGCCACGTCGACGTTGCGATCTGCACGTCACACATGCAAGTTGCGCGAATGAATCGCTAGCGTCTCAAAGCAGCCCGTCGATGGGCAGCCAACGCAACAGATTCACCTCGACACGCCGCGACATGGGTACGTCGGGCTCATGACGATAAGTGACGGGATTGCCCTTGT
>DATAVJ010000002.1:0-12251 GCA_036267795.1 Rudaea sp. | reverse complement strand
AAGGCATGGACGACAACGCGCGTTCGCGTCTGCGCAACGAGAAGATCGGTTTCATTTTCCAAAGTTTCAATCTGATTCCGGATTTGAACATTTTCGACAACGTCGACGTGCCGCTGCGCTACCGCGGCTTCAACAGCGCCGAGCGCAAAAAGCGCATCGACGAAGCACTGTCGCGTGTCGGCCTCGCCTCGCGCATGAAACATTACCCATCGGAACTTTCCGGCGGACAACAACAGCGCGTGGCTATCGCGCGCGCACTGGCCGGATCGCCGCGCCTGCTGATGGCAGACGAGCCGACCGGAAATCTCGATTCGCTGATGGCGCGGGGCGTGCTGGAGCTGCTCGAAGAGATCAACCGCCAGGGCACGACGATCATCATGGTGACGCACGACCCCGAACTCGCCGCGCGCGCGCAGCGCAACGTGCACGTGATCGACGGACAGGTCACCGATTTCGACGAGGAGCCGACGTTGCGTCGTCCATTGCGCGACGACAGAGATCTCGATGACAGCCGCTCCGCCGCCGCCCACGCCTAGGAATCCGCCATGTTCGGTTATTACCTCGAATTGGGATTGCGCAGCCTCAAGCGGAATCCCGTACTCACCGCGCTGATGGTGCTGGGCATCGCGCTCGGCATCGCGGCGAGCATGACCTCGCTCACGCTGTTGCACATCATGGGCAGCGACCCGATTCCGTGGAAGAGCAACGTGCTTCATAACGTGCAGCTCGACAACTGGGATCCGAATGCGCCGTTCAAGAATGCCAGCGGCGAAGACGATGCGCCGGATCAGGTGACGTATCGCGATGCGAAGGCGTTGATGGAAGCCGGCAAAGCCGATCTGCAATCGGCCATGTACAAAGTCGCAATGCCGATCCAGCCGGAGAATCCGGAAGTCAAACCGTTTCTTTCGCTGGGCCGCGCGGCGTATTCGGATTTCTTCGCGATGTTCGAACCGCCGTTCGTGTACGGCAACCGCTGGGACCATGCACAGGACGATCAGCATGCGCGAGTGGTCGTTCTGAGCAAGGACACGAACGAAAAACTGTTCGGCGGACAGAACAGTGTCGGCAAGCGCGTGCGCTTGAACGAAGTGGATTACACCGTCGTCGGCGTGCTCGGCGAATGGAAACCGCGCATCAAGTTCTACGATCTCACCAACGGCTCGTTGAACGATCCGGAAGAGTTCTACATGCCGTACACGACGGCCATCGAACTCGAAGCGGGCGGCGCGGGCAACAATCAATGCTGGAAGAACAGCGATCCGGGTTGGCAGGGTTATCTCGAATCCGAATGCGTGTGGCAGCAGTTCTGGGTGCAGCTCAATTCGCCGGATCGCCTGGCGGAATACCGATCGTTCCTGGACAACTACGTCAACGAACAAAAACGTCTCGGCCGTTTTCCGCGTCCGATCCACAACAACTTGTTCAACGTAAAAGAATGGCTCGAAAACCAGAAAGTAGTGCCCAAGGATGTCGAAGTGCAGGTGGGATTGTCGTTCGCATTCCTTCTCGTCTGCCTGATCAACACCATCGGCCTGCTGCTCGCGAAATTCATGCGCAAGTCCAGCGAGATCGGATTGCGCCGCGCGCTCGGCGCGGAGAAACGGCAATTGTTCGCGCAGTACATCATCGAATCCGGCGTGATCGGCATCAGCGGCGGCTTGCTCGGATTGCTGCTCACGTTCGGCGGGCTGTGGATGGTGCGCGTGCTGTACGAGGATTATGCCAACGTCGCGCGATTGGATTGGTCGATGGTGTTCACGACGATTGCGCTCGCCATCGCGGCGGCCGTGCTCGCCGGTTTGTATCCCACGTGGCGTGCGTGCCAGATCGCACCCGCCACGCAATTGAAAACCCAGTGAGGTAGTCATGGAAATTCGTCCGATCATCTCCGCGTTGATGCGCAGCAAAGTCGCGCTGATCCTCATCGGTTTGCAGATCGCGCTCACGCTCGCCATCATCTGCAACGCGCTGTTCATCATGAGCCAGCGCATGGAAACGATGGGCAAGCCGAGCGGCATGAGCGAGAACGACACGTTCATGATCTCCAGCAGCGGTTTCGGCGCGAACTTCGATACGAAAAGCACGTTCATCACGGATCTTGCGCTCATGCGCGGACTGCCGGGCGTGCGCGATGCGGCGCCGATCAACACCGTGCCGATGTCGGACTCCGGATGGAGCGAAGTCGTCAACATGCAACCCGGACAGAAAACGGCGACGACCGCCACCGCGATTTTTTTCATGGACGATCACGGCATCGACACCTACGGCACCCACCTCATCGCGGGCCGCAATTTCAAGCCGGACGAAATCACGTTCCACGACCGCCAGTCGGTGGATTGGCCGCCGGTAATCATTGTCACCAAAGCCCTCGCCGACAAGATCTATCCGAACGGCGACGCCGTCGGCAAGACGATGTATCTCACCGATACGGCACATTCGAACTTTCCGCCGCAGACAATTATCGGCGTCGTCGACCATTTGCAATCGCCATGGCCGGAAACGTTCGATTTCAACGGCGATCACAGCGTGTCCGAGTACGTCACGCTGGTGCCGCAGATGAACGCCTATGGCAACGGAACGCGCTATCTGATCCGCGCCGACACGGGCCGCCGCGATGAAGTGATGAAGACGGTGGAGAGCAAGCTCGTCGAAAGCAATCATGGCCGCATCGTGCGCAGCCTGAAGAGCATTGCTGCGGTACGCGCCGAGTACTACAGCCACGATCGCGCGATGATGATCATCCTCGGCACCGTGATTTTCTGCCTGCTGACGATCACCGCGCTCGGCATCGTCGGCATGGCCAGTTTCTGGGTGACGCAGCGGCGCCGGCAGATCGGCACGCGCCGCGCGCTCGGCGCGACACGTTTGTCGATCCTGCGTTATTTCCTCACCGAGAATTTCATCATTACCACCGGCGGGCTCGTCCTCGGCTCCGTTCTCACCTACGCGTTCAGCTTGTGGCTCATGGCGCATTCGCAGGTCGCGAAACTATTGCCGTGGGAATATCTGCCGATCGGTTTCGTGTGTCTGTGGCTGCTCGGACAGATTGCCGTGCTCGGCCCCGCCACGCGCGCGGCACGTGTTTCGCCGGCGATCGCGACGCGGAGCGTGTGACGAAATTGCAATGACTTGTTTTCGCGGATCGGCACATCGGTCCGCGAAAAACTTGACTGGTCCGGCGTGTTGCATTGCAACCCTTAGGCGTCGGCGCGCATCCAACGCGCCATGCGTTGCCGAATCCGTCACAATGCGCCTATGCGCACCGTCCTTGTCGTCGACGATAACCCCGCAGTGGTTACTGCGCTGGATGTTTTGTTCGGCCTCCGCGAAATCCGCACGTTGTCGGCATTGACGCCGGACGATGGCTTGGCCGTGCTCGCGCGCGAGCACGTCGATCTCGTCGTGCAGGACATGAACTTCCGCGCCGACACCACCTCCGGCGAAGACGGCGTTGCACTGTTTCGCGCCATTCGCGACCGGCATCCGGATTTGCCGCTGATTCTCCTCACGGCATGGACGCATTTGCCGACGGCCGTCGAGCTCGTCAAAGCCGGCGCGGCGGATTATCTGTCCAAACCGTGGGACGACACGAAGCTGCTCGCCACCGTCGAAAATCTTCTCGAACTCGGCGAGAGCACGCGCGAAGTCTCGCGTCTGCGCGGCGAACGGCGCGCGCACCGCAGCGAACTGAGCCGGAAATTCGATCTGCGCGGTGCCGTGTTCGCATCGGCGCAGATGGAACGATTGATCGAACTGGCGTGCCAGGTCGCGCGCGCCGACGTACCCGTTCTCATCACCGGACCGAACGGTGCGGGCAAGGAACGCATCGCCGAAATCGTGCATGCGAATTCCGCCGTCAAATCCGGTCCATTCGTGATCGTCAATTGCGGCGCATTGCCGTCCGAACTTATCGAAGCGGAATTGTTCGGCGCCGAGGCGGGCGCATTCACCGGGGCGAACAAGGCGCGCGAAGGCCGCTTCGAAATCGCCGACGGCGGCACGCTGATGTTGGATGAAATCGGCAATCTGCCGCTGCCGGGACAAATGAAACTGCTGCGCATTCTCGAAACCGGCCAATTCGAACGGCTGGGTTCCAGCAAGGTACGGCAGGTGAAAGTTCGCGTGATCAGCGCGACGAACGCCGACCTTGTCGCGATGATTCGCGACGGACGTTTTCGAGAGGATTTGTATTATCGGCTCAACGTCATCGAACTTGCGTTGCCGGCGTTGGCGTCGCGTCCCGACGACATTTTTCCGCTCGCCGAACATTTTCTCGGCGACGACATCGCGCTTGCGCCCGATGCACGCACGGCGCTGGAGGAATACGCATGGCCCGGCAATGTGCGCGAACTGAAGAATTCGATTCAGCGCGCAAGTCTGTTGTGTCGCGACGGCGTCATTCGTGCGGCGGATCTCGGTCTTGTTGCACGCGCGCCCGCCGTTGCGAAACCGGTTGTGCCGGAACCGGATCGCGGGATGATCGAGGCGGCTCTGGCGAGGTCGAAGGGCGTCATTAGTCAGGCGGCCGCCGATCTCGGGTTATCGCGACAGGCGCTTTATCGGCGGTTGGAAAAGTTGGGGATCGAGGCGTAGCCGACTCTTGAGCTTGTCATTCCGGCGGAAGGCGGAATCCAGTTCCGCGCCTTGATCTTTTTTGGCTTAGCAGCCAAAGCTTTCACTCGCTGCGCGAGCGAGTCACTTCTTTGCTGGTGCAAAGAAGTAACCAAGAAACACCTTTTAAAAACAGAACGCCTAAAGAGGAGCTGCACCGTCAAGCACACCGGCGCGCAATACTCGCGCTGGTGTCTCGACGCCCCGTTCACCGCACCGCCAAGCAGCTCTGCATCGAAGAGCGAAAAGCGTCAAAACAAAAACGCTTTCTGGTGCGCGGAGCGCGAGGCAGAACTGCTTGATAGCGAAGCATCTTCTCACCCCAGTCAATCAGGCCGGGGGCTGCGCGGCCTTTCCGGCTGTACGTGCAGCTCCTCTTTAGGCGATCTTCTTCTTAAGGTGTTTCTTGGTTACTTCTTTGCACCAGCAAAGAAGTGACTCGCTCGCCGCAGGCGAGTGAAAGCCCCGTCTTTCCAAAAAAACAAAAAGATCAAAGGCAAGGAAGTGGATTCCGGCTTTCGCCGGAATGACGAGCCAAAAAGGATGGCGTGCCGCAAGAGAGTCAAAACTCCGAACTGATATTCTTCCCGAATGCGCCTGTTCTCCCTCGAAGGCAAACTCGCCATCCTCCTTGCCGCGCTGTCCATCGCCGGCATGGCCTTCACGATTCTGCTCGGCGTCTGGTGGCAATCGCCATGGCTCGTCGCAATCGTCGCGAGCCTCGTCCTCGTTCCGGCATCCGTCTGGATCGCGCGCCTGATCGCATCGCCGCTCGCTTCGATCCTGCGCGTCGTCTCCGGCAGCGTCACCAGTTTTCGCGACGGCGATTTCAGCACGTCGCTCAACGCGACACGCAACGACGAACTGGGCGATCTCCTGCGCGCCCACAATGAACTCGGCCGCGTATTGCGCGACGAGCGGCAGAATCTTTTCCAGCGCGAATTGCTGCTCGACACCGTCGTGCAGAATTCGCCGACGGCCTTGCTGCTCGTCGATGCACACGACCACATCATCTACACCAACCTCGCCGCACGCGCATTGCTCAATGGCGGCAAGCGCATGAACGGTCTGGATTTCGGCGAAGTCGTCGCCGAGTGTCCGCAACCGCTGGCGGCGGCGCTCGCCTTGCATCAGGATCGGTTGTTCACCGTCAATCTAGACAATGAAGACGAGACGTTTCACTTGTCGCAACGCGACGTTCGCCTGCACGGGCGCTCGCACCGCCTGCTGCAGATCAAACGCCTCACGCGCGAATTGTCGCGGCAGGAGGTGCAGACGTGGAAGAAAGTCATCCGCGTCATCAGCCATGAACTCAACAATTCGCTAGCGCCGATTTCATCCCTCGCGCATTCCGGCCGGGCGCTGGCGCAGCGCGGCGACAACGATCGGTTGACCACCGTGTTCGACACCATCGAAGAACGTTCGCGTCATCTGGACGGATTTATTCGCGGCTACGCGGAGTTCGCAAAACTGCCGCAACCGCGCCGCGAGGATGTGAGCTGGAGCGAATTTCTGAATCAGCTCGGTCAACATCATGCATTTCGACTGGATGGCGCAGCGCCGGAGCAGCCGGGCAAGTTCGACCGCGCGCAAATGGAGCAGGTGATGATCAATCTGCTGAAGAATGCACACGAAGCCGGCGGCGAAGATGCCGGTGTCGAAATCGCAGTACTGCCGCGCGGCAACGAAATGCGCATCGAAGTGCGCGATCGCGGCACGGGCATGAGCGACACGGTGCTCGCCAATGCGCTGCTGCCGTTTTATTCGACAAAACGCAGCGGCACCGGATTGGGCTTGGCGTTGACGCGCGAAATCGTCGAGGCGCACGGCGGACGGGTCACGCTCGCGAACCGCGAAGGCGGCGGATTGGTCGTCGCGCTCGCACTGCCACAGGACTGAGCCGCCCGAACTTTTCCGCGGATATTTTGCCGATGCTATGATCGGAGCGGGGGCTTTAATGGCTATCGGTTCCGTTCAGATTCCTGGTTATGAAATTCTGCGGCCTCTGGGCACCGGCGGAATGTCGACGGTTTATCTGGCGCTGCAGCGGTCGCTGGATCGCAAGGTCGCCATCAAGGTGATGCGCCGCGGCGGCGATCTGGCGTCGGACGAAAACACGCAGGCCGAAAAGCGCTTCCTTCTCGAAGGCCGCATGATGGCCAAGTTGCCGCACCGGAACATCGTGGCGGTGTACGACATCGTCAGCAACGATGCGATGGCCTACATCAGCATGGAGTTCCTCGACGGCGGCACGTTGTCCGACCGCATGCGCGATGGAATTTCGCTCGCCGACGCGGTGTCGGTGATCGTGCAGATCGCCTCCGCGCTCGACTTCGCGCATACGCACGGCGTCGTCCATCGCGACTTGAAGCCGGCCAACATCATGTTCCGCGACAGCGGCACGCCGGTGCTTACCGACTTCGGTATCGCGCGCTATCAGGACGGATCGGCGACGCGGCTCACGCAAACCGGCATGCTCGTCGGCACGCCGACGTACATGAGTCCGGAACAGATCAACGGCCAAGCCGTCGATGGCCGCGCGGACTTGTACAGCCTCGGTATACTTTTTTACGAATTGCTCGCCGGCCACGCGCCGTTCCGCGGCGACACGCCCATCGCTGTTTTGATGGCGCATCTCACGCAACCTGCGCCGACGTTGCCGGACGAACATGTCGCGTTCCAGCCCGTGCTCGATCGCATGCTCGCGAAAAATCGCGACGAACGTTATTCGGGCATGAAGGAATTTTCGCAGGATCTGAAATCGCGCCTGATCCACAGCGACACGCTGCTGATGCGATTGAACGTCGATCCGAATGCGCCGTCGTCGGAACAGTTGCGCGCGTTGGGGTTCGGCAGCACGCCGACCGGCCAAGGCCTGCGCAACTCGCTGCTCGGCAGCTTGCCCACGCCGCGTCCCACGCCAATGCCTGCGGTTCAACCGGCGCAAGCGCCATCGCAGCGATCCAGGATTCCATCGGTGATGACGATCACGGCCGTTATCGGCATCGTTCTCGTCGCGATCGGCGCGTGGCTTTCGCTGCATGGACGCGGCGGTCTGAATAAAGACGAACAGGAATTGGTCGGATTCTGGCTCGATCGCGCCGAGCACCGCATCAAGACCAATCAACTTGTCGTTCCCGCTGACGACAGTGCGTTTGCGTATCTGCAGAAAGTGCAGCAGCGCGATCCGGACAATCCGCGCGCGCAAGTGTTGTTCGACGAAATCGCCAAAGCGCTGTCGGCGCAATCGGAACAATCGCTCAAGGCCGGCAAGATCGACGAAGCGGCGGATCTGGACAGTCAAGCGTTGCTGCTGCGGCCGGACGATCCGCAATTGCGCGCGCTTGCCGCACAGATCGCGTTAGCGCAAAAGTCTGAAAAGTCCAGGCAGCAAGTACTCACTCTTTTGCAGCGGGCGGAAGTGGCGCGCAATGCCGGCAAAGTGTTCGGTGAGAACGGTGCATATCCGTTGCTGCAGCAAGCAGCGCAATTTGCGCCGAACGATGCAAATGTGCGCAAGACATTGGACGCCGTGATCGCGCAACAGCTCGCGGCGCCGCGCAAATCGCTCGACGCGGGCGAAGCGGCGCGCGCGAACGACGAACTCAATCGCATGCAGTCGTATATCGGCAACGAGCCCGCCTTCGCCGCGCTGCGAACGCAGGCCGATGCGCAACAGAAAAAGGAAATCGCCGAGAAAGCTTTATTGGCGTCGCTCGCACGCGGCAGCCAGCAATTGCGCGCCGGCCGATTGGCCGAACCGGGCGGCGACAACGCATACGAGACGCTCGGCGAAATGACCAAGCAGGTCGCCGACGATAAACGCGTCGCCGAATTCGGAACCGCGCTCGGCAAGGCGCTGCTCGCGGAAGCAAAGCGATTCGATTCGATCGGTCAATCGCCGCGTGCGCTGGATCGTCTGGGACTCGCGTTGAAGGCCGCGCCGGATTTGGCCGATGCGCAAACGTTGCAGACGCAGATTCAGCAGCGTATCGGCGAGCGCGCGAGCAAGATCGCGCAGACGCTCAGCAGTGCGCGGCAAGCGATCGCCGAACAGCGTTTCGTGCCGCCGGCGAACGACGACGCTTATGGCGCTTTGCAGTCCGTCCTGCAGCAGGATTCGTCCAATGCCGATGCGCGGAAATTATTGGCGGAGCTGCCGAGCCGCATTGTCGAAGCCGCGCAAGCGCGCGCGCAGAACGATGCCGGCGCGGCAATGGCGATGGTCGATGCATCGCGCAAGATTTTTCCGCAGGATGCGATGCTGATGTCGTTGTCCACAAAACTGCAGACGCAACTGACTACCGAGAAAGCGGTCGCGCAAGCGCAACAAACGCGCGGACGCGTCGAAAAGATCCTCGCGGCGACCGATCTCTCGCCGGATCAACTGCGCAGTGCGGCGCATGACTTGACCGATCTGCTCGCGAGCGATCCGCAAAACAAGGCGACGCTCGCACTGCGCGAGCAGTTCGCCGACGCATTGCGCGACGAGCTTCAATCGGCGAACGATACGACGCGATTCGACGCGCGCGCAGCGTTCGTGAAAGAACAGAATAAATTGTTCGGCGGCGAGCCGCGTTACGACGAATTGGTCGCATCGCTGCCTGCGTTGCGCACGAAGATCGCCGATGCGGAAAAAGCGCGCATCGAAGCCGAGCGCGGCGAACTGGTTTTGAATGCGTATCCGTGGGGCAATGTCGATTCCATCGTCGACGCGAATCGGCAGAAGGTCGCGTTGCCCGCGGAAGCGAGCACGCCGCTCGTGCTTACGCTGCCTGCCGGCAGCTACGTGATCACGTTCAAGCATCCGAAAGCGGCCAAGCCGGTGCAAGTGATCGCGAAAGTCGAAGCGCGCAAGCGTGTGACGGCGAATGCCGCGTTTCCGACGATTTCGTCCAAAGAGTATTTTTCGCGTGTCGGCTGGTAACGCTTGCCGCATTGGCGTGATCGCTGCCGGTTTGTTGGCCGCTTCCATCGCGCACGCCGATTACAAGGACAATTACGCGCGTGGGTTGAAAGCGTTTCGCGACGGAAATTTAGCGGAGGCGCGCACGCTGATGCAGCAGGCGGCAAGCGAACACGCGGAGCCCGCGGTGAAAATGCGTCTGTACGGCCAGGTGTATGAACCCTATGTGCCGCAGCATTATTTGGGCCTGATCGCGTTCAAGCAGGGCGATTGCGCCGGCGCGTTGGCGCAGTGGAATTCCGCGCCGAACCGCAGCATCGCGACGGAAATTCCGGACATCGCCGGTGAACAGCAGCGCGACAGTTCGAATTGCGCGTCGAAAGTTGCCGTGGCAAAAAAAGATGAAAAGCCGGCCGAAGCGGTGGCGCCGCCCGTTGCAAAGCCAGTCGAAGCGCCGGTTAAAACGGTCGCGAAGAACAATCCGCCGCCCGTCGCGCCGCCGAAGCCGCCGCCGGAGAAACCGCTTGCGTCGAAGAGTGAACCGCCGGCGCCGTTGGTGCAGGCGTTCGACGACTATCTGGCCGGACAATACAGCGACGTCGCGCGCATCAATCCCGATGCGTATTCCGACACGCATGCGCGCTATCACGCGTACCTCGTGCGCGCGGCGTCGAAATTTACGCTGTCGAAAATTTCAGCCGACGATCAACTGCTCAACGGCGCGCGTGCGGACATTCGCGCCGCGCGTGCGCTGGAGGCGGGCGTGGCGCCGGACGCCGCGTTGTTCTCACCGGCGTTCCGCAGTTTCTATCAGGACAATCGCTGATCGATGAAATCGGTGCCGCGTTCGTGGCACCGAACTTGAATCCGTTCTAGAGCGTTTTCGATGTATAGAGTTACCGAGTGCCCCCATCCGCCCTTCGGGCACCTTCCCCCGCTGCGCAGGGGAAGGGAACAGACAAGCCATACAACTTGCGATCCTTCCTCCGCTGCGCAGGGGAAGGGAAGAGACAAGCGGTACAAATTGCGATCCTTCCCCTGCGCAGCGGGGGAAGGTGCCCGAAGGGCGGATGGGGGCGAAGCGTAAGAAGCTGAGTCGAAGGCGCTCTAGAAGTGATAGACGCCCGAAACCGAGTACATATCCGCCAGATCCGAAAAGTCCCCAGCCGCGTCGATCTCGAATTTGTCGAACACGAAGCCCGCGCCGATCGAACCGTGTGTCTGCGATCCCTTGCCGCCGCTGAACAACGTGGCCAATGCAATGGCGTTGACGTCGCTGTTGCCCGGATCGCCTTTGTATTCGATGGAATGACGCGGGTCGCGCCACACGCCGGCGCGCAGACTGAACGGATGCGACATTTGCGTAAAAGTATACTCGCCGCCGAGATGGTATTCTGTGCCGTTCGGAATCGTCAGCCTTGACACTTGTCCCGGATCGTTGCCGAACAGCGACTGTATGCCGCGCGTCAGTTGCGAATACTCGACGTAATCCGCGTCGAAATTCACCACGAGCGCATCGTTCGGATGCCAGCTCAAGCCTGCGCCGTATTCGTCGGGAACCTTGAATTTCACGTTGGACAGATTTGTGGTGACGGTGACCGGATCGATCAGCACGGTGTTGCTGGCGCGGTAATCGAACGTCGGTCCTTTGCGGTAGACGAAGCCGGCGCTGACGTGTTCGCTCAGCACGAAGCGCGCGCCCAGGTTGACGCCCACATCGTTGTCGCTGCCGTTTTGGATTTGCTGATTGGTCGGCGTGCCGGCGGGGATGCCGGATGTGTTGTTCGGAAACGCGAAGCGCGTGATCAGCGTGTCGACTTTGAAATCGTAGTACGAAAGTCCGAGTCCAAGCGAGACATTGTCGGCCACCTTGTACGCCGCACTGACGCCGTAGTTGACGATGCGCAAATCCGAGTGCGCGTCTACCGGCAATGTTGCGAATTGATTATCGCCGACGATGGTGCCGATATCGCCGGTCGTGCCGAAATCGGTGTTGAAGCGAACGAGTTCGTCGCGGTATGCGGCAAACGACCAACGATCGTGCGGGAACACGAACGAAATGAACGACAGATTGTTGGTCGAACTGTCCGCGTCGCTCGTGTTGATGCCCGATCCGCTGAAGGGATTGAGCGAGGCCGTGCCGCCGTTTACATAAGGAATGCTGTAGTTGGTGTGGCGGCCTTCGACGGAGATTTCCGGCGTGACGAGCTGCGTCAAGCCGGCAGGATTGGTGTACGCCGCCGTGGCATCGTCCGCCAGGCCGAGAAACGCGCCGCCCATGCCCATGCTGCGCGCGCCGGGCGCGGCGAGGTTGAACGGGATACTCGCGTTGGTTTCCGTATCCGTGATCGCAAATGCCGAACCGCTGAGCCCGAACAGCGCAATGGCGATCGCGAGCGTGAGTTGACGTTTCATCAGAAATCTCCCCATAACCGATTGTGAGGCCCGCGGAACGCGCGAGAGCGGGCGGCAACGAACTGAATCTTAACACCGGCCGTCCCAATGTCGTAGCTGCGGGCCGATATACTATGTCCACGTAGAATCTCTACGTAAAAGGGCTGGGGAGAATCTCATGGGTGGCGGCGGACTCGTTGCATTGGTGTTGCTGGTGGTGGCCGTCATTTTCATGGCGAAGACGTTGCGCGTGGTGCCGCAAGGTTACGAATGGACGAAAGAGACGTTCGGCCGCTACACGAGCACGATGGAACCCGGCCTGCACGTGCTGATTCCG
>DATAVJ010000001.1:0-19460 GCA_036267795.1 Rudaea sp. | reverse complement strand
CTGCCCCTCACCCCAACCCTCTCCCCCGCCAGCGGGGAAGAGGGGAAATGCGTGATTACTTCGAACCAACCATCCTCACCGGAACCGTCACCCCACAAACATCCACATACCCCGCCGGCACCTTGTACCACTCGTCCCGCCGATTCCTTCGCGACTCGACGACTGCCGCAAACGCCGGCGTATCCGTCCGCATCAATTCCATATGGACACGTTCCGATTCCGGCACATCCGCCGCAAGCTGGACCGATTTGATCGGCACACGCTGCTCGGCCTTCTCGTAAAAACCCAACGCACCCGTTCCGCGCGGCATGGTCGACAAAATCTCGATCCCCTGCACGACGCGCCCGACGACCGTTATATTGCGATCGAGCCACCGCGGTGAACTGCCGATAACGGCGTACAGCTCGGTACCGCCGCCCGAATCCGAATCCACATCACGCCCAACCCCTACCGTTCCGTAGCAATGCGTCATCCACGCCGTATTCGTTTTCGGATCGCGCGCAGCGGCAAAATCGCCGGAGAAACCCGTCTGCGGTGCGTAACCGTCGTGATCCGGCAAGGGTGTAAAAGGCAAATCCTTGCTTTGTGGAATTGTGAACTCCGCCTTGAGCGTGCGCTGCGCGTTCCTGATCGGTCGCGGCTTGTCTTTGTCTTCCGCCCGCGCGTCCGCGTGCGGATCGCCCCACTGCACCACGTAATTGTCCTGCGAACGCAAAATCTCCAGACCGTCGAAATATTTTTCGGCGACGAGAGCTTTGATGTTCTTCACGTGGTTGGGCGCAAATGCCGGCGCCAGTTCGATCACCACGCGGCCGGCCGCCAAATCGAGATACAACGTATTTTGCGGATCGAGCGCGTGCCAGTCGGACGGCTTCGACGAAGCGATGACATCCGCCGTCGTCAGCGGTTTCGCGGGCGCATCGGCGCCCGACGCTGTTTGAACCAGCGCGAACGCGACGGCGATTGCCATCACTACGCGAGACCAGTTTCCGTTGCGCATGCGAATTCTCCCCGAGGCCGGTGACCGTTTATTGTCCGTGCATCTTCACGCTGCTTCAATGTAAAAGCCAGCGACGGCGACTTACACTTCAAGGAGACTGCAATGCCCATTCTGCGACTTCGTGTCACCGGCAACCGCGATGCCGCCGATGCCATCATGGCTACATTGAACAGTGTCGATGAATTGGAGCGGGTGGAACAGGTCGACGACGAGATGTCGACGTTGCGCGACGATTCGACATCGTTGGAGCTGCCGGACGACCTTGGCGCGAGCGTCTATCGCATCGAAGTGGAAACGCCGCACCGAGCCACGATCGATCGCGTGCACGATCTGATCGAAATGACGTCGCGCAATCTCGACGCAGCCGTCGAATTCGTCGACCGCTTCTAAGTCCACTCTGTTCGCTTGCTCGGCTACTTGCGCATGTCGGCGGCAAGCACGCCGAGGCGCACGAGACGCGTTCCGACTACGCCGTTGCGACTGATCGTGAGCGTCACGCGCTTACCCATGTGTGCGCGCAATTTTTTTTCGAAATCGGCGCGTCCGGCAATGGCAACGCCGTCGATCTTCAGCACGATGTCGCCGGCGCGCAAATTGGCTTCGGCGGCAGGCGAACCGCCGATCACGGCACCGATGCGCACGCCGGCGGAGCCGAGTTCGTTGCGTTCCTTTTCGTTCAAATCCCGGAAGCTTGCGCCGAACGGCAATTTGAATCGCACATAGTAGACGGCGTGCAGCGATGGCGCGCGCGTCGTTTCGTCGGGCGGCACTGTATAAAAAATCGCTCTGTCCGCACCGGCTTCGCTGCCGCGCTTTCGCAGCCACGCGTTGGCTTCGGCATCGACGCCGGCATAATAACCGTCAGCGATTTTCACGAATCCTTTCGCGGACAATACCCGTTCGTCGCCGGATGCGGACTCGCCGTCGGAAAATTCCGGTTGCGGCGGTGCGGGCGCCGCGCGCAATTCGGCGACGATATTCGGGCCGCGCCCGGCAATCGGGTCGAAGCGTCCAAGCGACGTTTTCGCGGGTGCTTGCGGTTGACGATGTTCCGGCGCGGGACGAACCGGCTGTTTGCAACCGTCGATCGAAACGAGCAATGCGCACATCGTCACCGCACACGTCACTCGCCGAAAAACCAGCATAAGCGCTCAGCGCGCCGGCGTGTGCGTCATCGAGGGCGCAGGACGTTTGGGCGTAAATTCGGCATCGAGCAGGCGTTCGATGCGCGCGAAAACTTCGGAACGGGAAAAAGGTTTTTTCATGAAATCGTCGGCGCCGATGCGCTGCGCGTAAAACTGTTCGGTGGCCTGTTCGTTGCCGCTGATCATGATGACCGGAATTTCGCGCGTGGCCGGATCGCGCCGAAGCTGACGCAGCGCGGCGAATCCGTTCATTCCGGGCAGCACGATGTCGAGGAAAATCAGGTTCGGCCGTTCGGCGAATGCGACCTTTATTCCGTTTTCCGCATCGCCGGCCTCGAGCGTGGAAATGCCGCTTTGCTGCAATATCTTTTTCAGCAATGCGACGATCGTCGGCGAATCGTCGACGATGAGTACGCGAGTGCCTTCACGCGCGTTGACTCGCGGCTTCTCACGCCGCTCCTGCGGCCCGAAGAATCGCTTGAACAACTCGAATGTGGCCACGGCCGATTCCTGCAACGGGACGGCGTACAGTGTGTGCGTTGGCGCATGATATGACAACCCCTGCACTCGCCGAGAAGAAGGAGATTCCATGACGGAATTGGCGAAAAATACCGTCGCGACGATCATTCCCAGTCTGCGCTATCGCGATGCGCTCAAGGCCATCGACTGGCTGTGCGACGCATTCGGTTTCCGGAAGCACGCCGTCTATGCGGACGGCGACACCGTTCATCATGCGCAACTGACCTTCGGCAACGGCATGATCATGATCGGCTCGGCCGCCGTCGGCAGCGCGTGGAGCGATCGTTACGCGCAGCCCGATGAAATCGGCGGACGCGAAACGCAATGTCCCTGCGTGATCGTGACGGATGCCGACGCGCACTTCGCGCATGCGAAAGCGGCCGGCGCGGAAATCATCGATCCGCTCGAGGAGAAAGACTACGGCGGCGAAGGCTACAGTTGCCGCGATCTCGAAGGACATCTGTGGTGGTTCGGCACGTACGATCCGTGGAAGGATGTTTAACGTTTTTTGATATCGCGCCGGGACGCGATGTGGTCCGCGAATCGCGTCGGTTCCGGCAATCGATAACGCGTGGTGGATGCGAGGACGAGATCGCACGCCGTCTGCAGGCTAACGCGGTTGCCCGGCGACACGATCAACGGCCGCACGTTGTCTTTGCTTCGCAACGCGTAACCGATGACGGCCTCGTTGTGGATCAGCTCGGCGCGATCGCCGCGCCGCGCGCCCACGTCGGCGTGACGACCGACAAGTATACTTTTTGCCACGCCGATCGTCGGCAAGCCGCTGGCGACGCCCAGATGCGCGGCGATGCCGAGTCCGCGCGGATGCGCGATGCCTTGTCCGTCGACCATCACCAGATCCGGCGTGCGCGGCAACTGCTCGAGCGCGGCGAACACCGCCGGCAATTCGCGGAACGAAAGCAATCCGGGCACATACGGCATGCTGGTCGGCAAACGCACGACGACATCGGCAACGAGCGCGAGCGTTTTCGCGTCGACGAGCACGGCGGCGGCGCGCGTGATCGTCCCGTTTTCCTCGAAGCCGACATCGACGCCGGCAATGACGCTCAGCGGCGGAAAATCGTCGACGAGCCGAACGTGGTGCGCGAGTTCCGTTTGGAGTTTGCGCGCGCCGGCAATGGTTCGGTCCCAACCGGGAAATGGATCGAGCGTCATTCAGTTTCCGCAATGCGTGTACCGATGGCATTATCGCATTGCTCCTGGGAGTGGATCGACATGACTTCATCGAAAGCGGGACACATTCGCATTGGCATCGGCGGCTGGAAATTCGCACCGTGGCGTGAAACGTTTTATCCGGAAAAACTCACTCAGAAAAACGAATTGCAGTACGCCAGCCGGCAGATGACGGCGATCGAGGTCAACAGCACGTTCTACGCCGCGCAGCGGGCGACGACGTACGCGAAATGGCGCAGCGAAACGCCGGACGGTTTCGTGTTCTCGCTGAAAGCGCCGGGATTGATCACGCAGGGCCGCACATTGGCAAACGCGGCGCGCGGCATTCAGGCATTCGTGTTCGGCGGATTGGCCGAATTAGGTGACCGGCTCGGACCGATCTCGTGGCAATTTCCGCCGCGCCGCGAATTCGAACGCGACGATTTCGCCGCGTTTCTCGACCTCCTGCCGCGCGATCTGAATGGTTATCCGCTGCGTCATGTGCTCGAAGTGCGCCATGAGAGTTTCATGTGCGACGAATACCTGACGCTGGCGCGGCACCATCGCTTTCCCACCGTGTACACCGATTCGCCGGACTATCCATCGTTCGCCGATCTCACCGGCGATTTCGTCTATGCGCGATTGATGCGCAGCAAATCACCCATCGCAACCGGCTACGCCGCGAAGGATCTGGATCGATGGGCATCGCACGCACGCACGTGGGCGGCTGGGAAAGCACCCGATGAGTTGCACTACGTCCAGCGCGAACAGCCGACGGCGAAATCGCGCGACGTTTTTATTTATTTCATCAGCGCGGCGAAGGAACGCAATCCCGCCGCGGCAATCGCTTTACGCGAACGCATCGAGGCGTAGGAATAAATCCGCAACGGCGTCAACCGACGTTTGAGCGTCTGCGCGTCAACCGACGTGGCGTACGCGCGTTGCGTCTTTTAATACGTACGCGAATGCTGAGGAATGCCATGCCGACATCGCACCCGAAATTCGTTTTGGTCGCAACACTTCTTGCTGCCTTTTGCGTTGCACAGGCCCATGCGCAAGATGCGGCGACGTCCTCGGAAAAACCGAAAAAGATCGAGAAATTCACCGAGAAATTCGGCGCCGCCGACAGCAATCACGACGGATTTCTCACGCGGGACGAAGCAACCCAGGGCCTGCCCCGCATTGCCAGACATTTCGATGCCGTTGATACCGACCACGACGGCAAGTTGTCGCCGCAGGAAGTCGCTCGATTCCTTGCGGCGAAACGCAAAGCGCGGGAGGACTGAACGCCATGAGCACGGTCCCGCGTCTCCTCGTGGTCTTGCCCGTGATTCTGATCGTCGCCGCGGCAGCGGAGGGGATTTATTTGCAGAGCGTTCGCCGTCTATCGTACGACTGGCGTGCTTACTTCGCGTCGCTGGGCGATGCGATCGGTCGGTTCTTGATCAACCGCATCATCGGATTTGGAATCGCCGGCGCCGTGTTCGGCGCAGTCGCGCGATTCCGCATCGACACGATTCCGATGGATCGCTGGTGGTCGTGGCTGGGCCTATTGCTCGCGCTGGAATTTTTTTACTACTGGATGCACCGAGCCGATCATCGCGTGCAATGGTTGTGGGCAACGCATGCGGTCCATCATTCGACGAACGCCTACAACCTTTCGGCCGCCTATCGGCTGGGCTGGACGTCGGGCATCAGCGGAAGTTTCCTGTTTTTCGCGCCGCTGGTATGGATCGGATTTCCTGCGCAGGCCGTGCTCGTCGCCGCGGCGCTGAATCTGCTGTATCAATTCTGGCTGCACACCGAACTGGTGCCGCGATTGGGCCCGCTCGAATGGATATTCAACACGCCCGCACATCATCGCATTCATCACGCGCGCAATCCCGAATACATCGACAGGAATTTCGGTGGCGTCCTGATCATCTTCGATCGGCTGTTCGGAACATTCGCGAGTCAGCACGCCGACGTTCCCTGCGATTACGGACTCGTCCATCGCGTCACCAGCTACAACCCACTGCGCATCGCGACGCACACGTGGGCGAGCTTGTGGCGGCAATTGCGGCGCGCGGCCGGGATTCGCGAAGTCGCGAAAGTGCTGCTCGGACCGCCCGCCTGAAGGCTACGCGATTCCCGCGATCTGTTTGAGCGCCTGCTCGAAAACTTCCGGCGGCTGTCCGCCGGAAATCAGGTGGCGATCGTTCACGATGACGGCCGGCACGCCCTGAATACCATTGTTGATATAAAACTGTTCCTGCTTGCGCACGTCGTCGGAAAATTCTGTCGAATCCAGGATTTCAAGCGCGCGCGATGTGGGCAGCCCCGCTTTCTGCGCCGCGCGAACGAGCACATCACGTTCGCTCACGTTTTCGCCTTCCGTGAAATAGGCATCGAATAACGCGTGCTTCATCGCGCGGCCCTTGCCTTCGAGATCGGCCCAGTGCAACAGGCGGTGCGCATCGAAGGTATTGTAGGTCCGGCTGCGCTTGTCCATACGGAATTCGAAACCGAGCGCCGCTCCGCGCGCGCGAATATTTTCCTGGTTGCGCGCCAACTGCTCCGGCGTCGAACCGTATTTTTTGCGGATGTGCTCGGCGATATCTTCGCCTTCCGGCGGCATCTGCGGATTCAACTCGAACGGTTGGAAATGAATATTCGCCGTGACCTTGCCGTTGAGTTTCTGTAACGCCTGTTCCAGCGATCGCAATCCGATCACGCACCACGGACACACGACGTCGGAAACGAAATCGATTTTGACGGTTGCAGGTAGATTCGATGCGGACATGATCGTTCCCGGTGAGATTCCGCTGATATAGGTGCTGTCCCGCCGCGATCAAGCGTGCGTTATTTGTCGAGGTACGAGGACGGTTTTGTTTCGGTCAGATCCTTGCCGACGCGCACGGCATCTTCCACGCCGGAATAGTATCGATGCATGCGATCCAGTGTGCGATAGCCGCGCGCGGCGTAGAACGCGAGCGCCGTCGCGTTGTTCGCGCGCGCTTCCAGCCAGATCAACTCGATGCCCGCCGTGATCGCGGACGTTTCCAGCCAATCCATCAGCGCGGCGCCGATGCCGCGCCGCCGGAATGGGGACGCGACCGCAAACAACATCAAGTGCGCATCCGTATCCTGGTATTTCATGATGCCGAAACCGGCGAGTTCGGTCCCGACCATCGCCACGACGACATTCGTTTCGCGATGACGAATCCAGCGCCCAACGCGTTCAGCGCGCCAGTTCCAATCCAGGCCCGCTTCGACGTGATCGCGGGACAGCACGGCGATGCGGCGCGCGTCCGCGGGAACCGCCAAACGGATCGTGGGCAATTCGCTCATGTAATCCTTCGTGGCGGCGCACTCGCAAAATTCAACCGCGATCTCACGTCAACACGATCGCGACGAAACTCGAACGCGTTTCCATTTCAAGACGTCCGTACCGTTCGGCGATGTGCAGCGACGAGTGGGATGTCGGTGCGAAATCGGAAGCCGAGATGCTCGTATAACGTTTTTGCGCGTGTATTGCGATGACTCACGTGCAGGAACGGAATTCGATTCGCGCCGCGAATGTCGGCGACCAGCCGGCCGACGAGCCGTTGCGCATAACCGCGGCCGACGTAGGCGGGATCGGTGCAAATCGCGCTCAGTTCGACGTGGCGGCCGAAGCGCATCCGCTCGCCCACCATCGCGGCGAGTTTGTCGCCGTCGTAGATGCCGAGGTAACGCCCCATCGCCGTCGCGCGCGGCCGGAAGTAATGCGGATATACCCGCGAGGTGAGGTCGAGCACGTCGGCAGCGTGCGCTGCGGTCAATTCCGTGATCGGCGGACCTTCGAATTGCGGACATCGCAAATCGCTGATCATTTGCGCAATCGATTCGAGCGGCTCGACCTGCCACACCGTCGACGCCAATTCCGGTGCCGGACCGACGAACAGCACCGATTCGTCCGGCGCAACCAGGTCGGCTAATTCCTCGGCGGCTGTCGTCGCGCCCACATCGGCGCCGACGAACGGCGCCACGTCCGCGTGATACCGCGCAACATGCGGCAGGCGGCGTCCGAGCGACGCATGCTCACCCGTCAGGGACGACCACACGGGATTGTCGAGAGGTTCGTTCATGCCGTTCGCGCGTCTTTGATGCGCTTGTTTGCCGCGAGATAGACCAGTCCTTTGTCGCGTTTCCCAACGGCAATAACGGTGACGATCACGGCTTTGTCGTTGACTTGATAGACCAATCGGTAGCCCGCCGAACGCAACTTGATTTTGTAGCAGTCGGCAAGACCGTGAAGCCGCGCGGATATGACATGCGGATTTTCCAATCGTTCGCGCAGCTTGTCTTTCAATTGCTCCCGGAGTTGCGGTGTGAGATTGCGCCATTCCTTTAGCGCGGACTCGACGAACGCAAGGTTATAGGTCATCCAACTTTACTCGGATACGGCGCTCTTGTGCACGAGAGCGGACCAGCTCGGCCAGTTCCAAATCTTCCAAACGATCGAGCAATCGCTTATACGTCTGCGCAGGAATCAGATAAGCCGACGGCCGGTTGTGAACCAGTACTGCAACGGGTTCGCCGGCGGCTTCTTCGATGACAGCGCTGGGGTTTTGCTTTAGCTCGCTTATGCTGACGCTGGCGTCGGAAAGAATCTGTTCCATATAAAGCTCCATATTCGGCGCTAAATATGGCACTAACTATCGCCAACGGCAATAGCCTAAATCATCGGCAACTTCAATCCCTGCTCTTTCGCGCACCGAACCGCGATTTCATATCCCGCATCCGCATGCCGCATCACGCCGGTGCCCGGATCGTTCCACAGCACGCGTGCGATCCGCTTGTCGGCGGCTTCGCTGCCGTCGCACACGATGACGACGCCTGCGTGCTGCGAATAACCCATGCCAACGCCGCCGCCGTGATGGAAGCTCACCCACGTCGCGCCGCCGGCCGTGTTCAACAGCGCGTTGAGAATCGGCCAATCGGAGACGGCATCGCTGCCGTCTTTCATCGACTCGGTTTCGCGATTGGGCGATGCGACTGAACCGGAGTCCAGATGATCGCGCCCGATCACGATCGGCGCTTTCAGTTCTCCTTTGCGGACCATCTCGTTGAACGCCAGACCCAGTTTGTGCCGCTGACCTAGTCCGACCCAGCAGATACGCGCCGGCAATCCCTGGAAACTGATGCGCTGTTGAGCCATGTCGATCCAGCGATGCAGATGCGGATCGTCGGGGATCAACTCCTTCACTTTCGCGTCGGTCCTGAAGATGTCTTCCGGATCGCCGGACAGCGCCACCCAGCGGAACGGACCGACGCCGCGACAGAAAAGCGGCCGCACATAGGCCGGTACGAATCCGGGGAAGTCGAACGCGTTCGTGCAGCCTTCGTCTTTCGCCATCTGGCGGATGTTGTTGCCGTAGTCGAACGTCGGCACGCCCATTTTCTGGAAGGCGAGCATGGCCTCGACATGCACGCGCATGGATTTTTTCGCCGCGTCGCGCGTGCCGTTCGGATCGTTTTTGCCGCGTTCGAACCACTGCTCGACGGTCCATCCCAACGGCAGATAGCCGTTGACCGGATCGTGCGCGCTGGTCTGATCGGTTACCGCGTCGGGTTTCACGCCGCGCTTCACCATCTGCGGCAAAATCTCGGCCGCGTTGCCGAGCAGCGCGACGGATTTCGCCTTTCCTTCGTTTGTATACTTTTGTATTCTCGCCAGCGCATCGTCCAGATCGGTCGCCTGCTCGTCGACGTATTGGGTGCGCAAACGCATGTCGATGCGGCTCTGCTGGCATTCGATGTTTAGCGAGCACGCGCCGGCAAGACTCGCCGCCAACGGCTGCGCGCCGCCCATGCCGCCGAGTCCCGCGGTCAGAATCCATTTTCCTTGCAGGCTGCCGCCGTAGTGCTGACGCCCCATCTCGACGAACGTTTCGTACGTTCCCTGGACGATGCCTTGCGAGCCGATGTAGATCCACGATCCGGCCGTCATCTGGCCGTACATCATCAGACCTTTCTTATCGAGTTCGTTGAAATGCTCCCACGTCGACCAATGCGGAACGAGATTCGAGTTCGCGAGCAGCACGCGCGGCGCGTCCGTATGCGTCGGAAAAATCCCCACGGGTTTGCCGGACTGGATCAACAGCGTTTCGTCGTCATTCAATTCACGCAGTGATTTCAAGATCGCGTCGAAGCATTCCCAATTTCGCGCGGCGCGGCCGATACCGCCATAGACGACCAGTTCGCTCGGTTTCTCCGCAACGTCCGGATCGAGGTTGTTTTGAATCATTCGAAACGCAGCTTCGGTCAGCCAGCTTTTGCAGCTCAGCTGCGAGCCACGCGGAGCGCGCACGATACGCGCGGTGTCGATGCGGGTGGGAGCGTTCATGGAAGTTCGCCAGAAAGAATGTCCGCGATTATCCGTTGAATTTCGTTACGCAGCCAACATCCCGGTGCGCTGGACTTGCCGCACGATCGCCGCGATAAAAATTAAGCGTCAGAGCAGATCGCGCGCGATGCGAATGCCCACGCGCGCGCTGCGCGTGTCGCTCGGCGCGGCTAGCCGATACGACGAGCGCGCCTGATCCGGCGCGCTGCCCCACGAACCGCCGCGAATCACGTGCGCGGCACAACCGGGATTGACCCACGCGCGGCTGTCCACGGGAGCGCGCGTGTAATTGTCGTGCCAGCAGTCGGCCGTCCATTCGGATACGTTGCCGTCCATGTCGCGCAAACCGAATGCATCGGGCGGAAATTTCGCGACGGGCGCCGGTCCCCAGAATCCATCGTCGTACTTCGGGAATGCTTTCGCCCATGAACGCTTGAGGCGCGGCGAGCGGTCGCCATCCCCGGTGAGATTCTCGGCCGGCTTCGCCGGATTGCCGTCGCCCCACGGGTAGCGCGTGGTCGATTTCGAGCGCAATGCATATTCGAATTCGGCCTCGCTCGGTAACCGATAGGGCTTGCCCGTTCGCGCGCTGAGCCATTTGGCGTACGCCGTCGCATCGTTCCACGACACGTAAATCACCGGAAGATCGTCCGCGGCCTTGTTGCCGAGATAATCGTCGCGCCACGTGACGCCGCGCCGCTCGATGAGCCGGCCAGACTCCTCGTCGTAGATCGTCGAGCCGCCGATTTTCTCCGCATCGGTGGCATAGCTGGAATCGTCGATGAAAGCGCCGAACTCGCCCACGGTCAATTCGTCGCGGCCCAGCGCGAATCCGGTTTCGATTTTGACTTCGCGCTGCGGTTGCTCGGTGGGCCGGTGTTCGGCATCGGTATCGGGCGAGCCCATCACGAATGATCCGATCGGCACGACGATCAGCGGCGGCGCCGTGCCGTGCCGGTCGAGGAATTTGTCGGTAATCGTCTGGCCGGGACTGAAACTCGCGTACAACCGCGCGTTGCGCAATTTGCGGTTGAACTCGTCGACGCCGCTCAAATCCGAACTCAGGCCAAGGGCTTTCTGCGCCAGCAACTCGGCCAGATTCGGATCGCCCGCGTCGAGCGCGGAGCTGGCTTGCGACAACGTGTTCACGGCGCGCTCGTGGCGGATGCCTTCGATGCGCGTGCGCGTATCGAGCAGATTCTGCGAACCGGGCCGGATAGCCGATGCCTGTCCGAGGATAGTGTCGGCACCGGAGAAATCGTCCTGCGCTGCGGCGGCAAGTGCGCGATCCAGATAATCGCGCTCGATTTGCGCGAGACCCTGATCGGCGAGTTTGTTGGCCGGATCGAGCTTCAGCACTTGCCGATACACGTCAAGTGCGTTGTCTTCCGGCGGCGTCAACGTGCGGCCTTGCTGCATGAGATCCGCTGCATGCGTGAGCAATGGCGAGACTTGGCGCAGTGTCTTCAGCCGCGCCTGCAGCGCCGTGTAGTCGTCGCCCGTTTTGGCGATGCTGCCGATGGCCTCGATCAATTTCGACGCCGCGCGGTCGTCGCCCTTGTCGAGCGCATCGGTCGCTTGCTGCAAAAGGGAATTGTGGATTTTTTCGATTCCGGCCAGCGCGGCGGCATTGTTCGAATCATCGCCAAGCACCTTGCGATACAGCGCCAGCGCATTGACGTCTTTCGGTTCGATCAGCCGATTGTCCGCAAACGCTTTTTCCGCTCGTTTCAACAACGCAGCGATTTCTTTCGTCGGCGGCTCGACCGATGCGGCAGGCGGCGGTGTGGGCGCCGGCGCGACAACCGGCGGCGTGTTTTCTTTTGGCGGTGCAGACACGACAGGCGCAACCGGCGGCGGCACCGGCGCCGACTGCAGCGTCGCGTCCGGCGTTGCCGTAGGTTCCGTGGGACCCGCCGAATGCAGCACGATATGCCCGCCGACAGGGTAAAATCGATACGTCAGCGCGATGGCAAGCAGCGCTATGCCCGCCGCACCTCCCAGTACGGTCTGCTTGCGGACGATTTCGGTACCCGGCATTCGATGATTCGAAAGGCTGCAGCGTCGTTGCTTGCACCTTAGCTATCGGCTGCTCGCCCTGCAACTACCAGACTGAACAGGAAACCAACGCATGCATCAATGGATCGACGACGCCGCGGCACTCAACGCATGGCTCGCGTCGCGCGTTCGCGATGACGTCATCGGCATGGATACCGAATTCATGCGGACGAACACGTTCCGCGCGCGTCTGGCACTCGTGCAAGTCAACATGGATGGCGGCGTCGCGCTTCTGGATTCGCCCAAACTCGGCTCGCACGGCGGTCTGGGCCTGCGGTTGCGCGCCGCCAACGCCGTCACTGTCATGCACAGCGCGAGCGAGGATCTCGAAGCGCTGATCGGCGTCGTTCCGGACGGCCCGGCAAACCTGTTCGACACGCAAATCGCCGCGGCCATGGCCGGACTCGGTTTCGGACTGAGCTACCAAAAACTCGTCGCCGCGCTGCTCGGCGTCGATCTTCCGAAAGCCGAAACGCGCTCGGATTGGCTCGCGCGACCGCTCAGCGCAGCGCAACTCGATTACGCAGCGCAGGACGTAGAACATCTGCCGTCGATCCATCGTCTGCTCGACGAAAAACTGCATACGCTCGGCCGGCGCGAATGGCTTGCCGAGGAATGTCGCCGCCTGGTCGAACGCGTGTGCCACCCTGTGCTGGATTCCCAACCTCAGCGCGCCTTCCGCACCGCGGCCGACTGGCCGCTCGAACAACGCGCGACACTGCGGCGATTGCTGCTATGGCGCGAATCGAATGCGCGCACGCTCGACAAACCGCGCTCGTGGATTCTAGACGATGCGCACGCGCTCGACTTCGCCTCGCAACCGCCGGGCAATGCCGATGAATTGTTCGAGCGATCGAAAGGTCTACGCGCGTTGCGCGGTCCGCAACGCGCCGAGTTGCTCCAACTTCTCCAGACGCCGCTGCAAGCGGATGATCTCGACATCGCGCCGATCCCCGCGCCGTTCACGTCTCCGCAAAAACGGGCGATGCAGGCAATGCGCGACACGATCGCCGAGATAGCGCGGGTCGAAAACATTCCCGAAGGTCTGCTTTGCTCTCGGCGCCATATGGAGGCGCTGGTGACCGACGGCGCATGGCCCGCGGCACTGGAAGGATGGCGCAGGCCGCTATTGTTCGAAGCGCTCATTCCTCTTTTATGATGGATCGACAACAGATCTCCGGTACGCAATGAAGCAACAACAAAAAGCATCGAGTGCTTTTGCCCCCGCCTCCATTGGCAATATCGGTGTGGGGTTCGATATTCTCGGCCACACCATCGAAGGTCCGGTCGATCGCGCAACTGTTCGCCGCATCGACGAACCCGTCGTGCGCATCAGCGCGATTCGCAACAGCCGCGTCGAACTCCCGTTCGAGGCGACATTGAACACGGCGGGCGCCGCGTTGATCGCGATGCGCAATTCGCTGTGTCTTACGTTCGGTTTCGATATCGAACTTGACAAAGGCATTGCGTTCGCTTCCGGCATGGGCGGTTCGGCGGCGTCCTGCGTCGCGGCATTAGTCGCCGCCAACGCTTTGCTCGATGCGCCGTTGTCGCGCGAACAACTTTATCCATTCGCGCTGATAGGCGAAGCCGTCGCCAGCGGCGGATTGCATGGCGACAACGTCGGCGCGATGTTGCTGGGCGGCATCGTGTTGGCCGCGGCCGACCGACTCGTGCGCGTACCAGCACCGGAACGTTGGCATTGTGTACTGGTACACCCGAACATCCCGCTCGAAACACGCCGCGCACGCGAAGCGCTGAATGGCGCTTATCAATTGCGCGATTTCGTTTCGCAAAGCGCCAATCTCGCCTTGGTTTTGAGCGGTTGCCATGCCGGCGATGCGGAACTCATCCGCGCCGGCCTCAAGGACGTCCTCGTCGAGCCGCGCCGAGCCGCGCTGATTCCTGGATTCCATCGCGTAAAACAAGCTGCGCTCGACCATGGTGCGCTCGGCGCGAGCATCTCCGGCGCGGGCCCTAGCATTTTCGGGTGGTTCGAATCGCTTGATGCTGCAACGCAGGCGGCGCAAGCGATGCGCGACGGATTCAGCGCCGAAGGAATCGACAGCGAGTCGTTCGTCTCCCCGATCAACGGCCCGGCGGCGAGCCTGATTGCATGAACATCGTAAGCACACACGGCGGCGCATTGCCGACGTCGTTGAGTGTGGCGATCGTGTCCGGTCTCGCGCCGGATGGCGGCTTGTTCATGCCGGAATCGCTGCCGCGGTTGTCGATGCAAGCGTTCGACGGCACCGCTTCGCTCAGCGGCATCGCATCGATTCTGTTGCGGCCCTTTTTCGCAGACGACATGTTGGCGGAACATCTCGATTCAATATGCGCTGAAGCATTCACGTTCGACGCACCGCTTCGGCGATTGGCGACGCCAGACGATTACGTGCTCGAACTCTTTCACGGGCCGACCGCGGCGTTCAAGGATTTCGGCGCGCGTTTCCTTGCCGCGTGCATGCGGCGACTGCGCAGCGGCGAAAAAAAACCACTGACGATCATCGTTGCCACCTCCGGCGACACCGGCGCGGCCGTAGCTGCCGCATTTTATACATTGCCGCATTTTCGCGTGATCGTTCTTTATCCCGACGGCCGCGTATCTCCGCGCCAGGCGCATCAGCTCGGATGCTTCGGCGACAACGTGCGCGCTTTGCGCGTTGCGGGCTCGTTCGACGACTGTCAGCACTTGGCGAAACTCGTGCTGGCCGATTCGGAATTGCAACATCGCGTTCCGCTCAGTTCGGCGAACAGCATCAGCCTCGGACGGCTGCTGCCGCAGATGGCGTACTACGCGCAGGCTTCGCTCGCACATTTTCGTTTACAGAACACGTTGTTGAACTTCGTCGTGCCCACGGGAAATCTCGGCAACGCCGTTGCGTGCGTCATGGCGCGCGCGATGGGATTGCCGATTGGCCGCATCGTCTTTTCCACCAACGCGAATCAGACGCTGCGCGATTTTTTCGCCGGCCGCGAATACACGCCGCGGCCGAGCGTCTCCACGTTGGCCAACGCGATGGATGTCGGCGCGCCGAGCAATTTCGAACGCTTGCGCTGGCTTTATCCGGAGCGCGAATTGCGGCATGAATTCATCGTCGATGCCGTCGGCGACGACGCCATCCGCACGACGCTCCGCGACCGCCACGCGAAACACGCTGAAGTCTTCTGTCCGCACACGGCTACGGCCATTCGCACGTTGGAAAATCTCCGTCAGGAAGGCGCGCAAGGCAGTTGGGCGGCTGTCGCCACGGCGCATCCGGCGAAGTTCGAACAGGTGGTCGAGCCATTGATCGGATCGAATGTCCGGATTCCACCATCGCTGGAACAACTCCTGCGCCGGCCGAGTTCGTCAGAAGCCATCGCTGCCGATGTCCGGGCGCTGCACGGCGTCCTGCTTGCGCGATAAGCGCTTGGCGGAAAACGCCAGCCGCGGTATCATTCGCGCCCTCGCGCCGAACCAAATCGGCGTCGACTCGTGTGGGGCGGTAGCTCAGCTGGGAGAGCGCTGCGTTCGCAATGCAGAGGTCGGGAGTTCGATCCTCCTCCGCTCCACCATTTCGCTGTGTTCTCCCGCAAAAGCGACCGCTCCTGACTTCCATGCTCGGGCTGCCGCCACACCCAGCCACTTAACCGCCGCGGTCCGCGCTTGAGCGAATTAGGTGCAAACCTTAGCTGATGTTAGTCGCCGGGAGCTGAAACTTTGCAAACACTGAATATGCATCCTGCCTTGGCGCGTCGTGGATTATGGCGGCAACAAGGCTGTTGAATTTTTCCGTGTATCAATGCTTGCGGGTCTCTGAATCGCAATAACGGAGTTGCTAAGGACAACCGTCAAAGCCCACGTCGAAAATGATGTCGGATCGGCCGACTTCGAGCGCGCCGATGTCAGGGAACGCACCGGAGAGCCGGGAGAATGGCGCGCCGCGCTGGTCGTACCCCAATGGCGGCGAGCGAACATTGTTGCCCGCGTCGATGGCCGGGCTGCCGCTTCGCAAGGACAACGTTTGCGTCGGCCCGCCGTTGGAACTCAGAGGCGCGAGAAGCGGACACTTCCCGACCAATGTGTCGCCGGGTAAAGCCGAAGTCGATGCATAGACCAGATTGTGGGTGCCGGATGTGGTGACATTGTCGGTGGCCAAGTCACTCGGTACGCCGGCACCGGCTACATTGTTGGATATCAACATACTATTCATCTTCATCGTCGAACCGCTGCTGCCGGAAATGTACATGCCCGCGGCGAAAAACGCGGCGGAGCCCGCGGCGGTATTAAAGGCGATGGTGGAGTTGTATAGGAGGCTTGTTGGCGCATTCATGAAAACGCCGCCCACTTCCGAACCAGCGCTGTTGTTTGCGATGGTGCTATTGATCAACGTGAAGTTCGACGACACTGTTGCGGCAATGGCCCCTGCGGAATCCGTCGAATAGTTGCCTGACACGGTCGTGTTAAGAAGATAGACGCTGGTCGCACCCGTGGTCGTGCTTGCAGCGCCGCCGAAGGCGCTGTCGCCGTCAGCTGCGTTGTCCGACAGCGTGCTGTATTTCGCTCGTAATCCACCGAGGAAAAAAACGCCGCCGCCGCGCGCCGCGCCCAGGAAGGATTTTGTGCTGCTCTCTATCACCTTCGAGCGGAACAACGTGGTAAAGCCCTTCGTGAAGATTGCGCCGCCCTCGGCGTCGCCGTTCACGGATCTCGCGTAGCAATAGCCTACCTCGCTGTCCTTCAGGTACACACTGCCGTTGGAATAGATGCAACCGCCCCGGGCCGTCACCGTTTTGTAGTACGCGTATCCGTTGAATAAGTCGAGGTTCTCCACGGTCAGCGTTCCGGAGCCGGTGTGACCGAACAAACGGCCCAAACCTCGCGCATTGAGCGTGGCGTTTGTGGACGGGCCCTTGATGGTCAACGACGCGCGCGAGATCGGTATTTCACCCATCGACAAAGTGATCGAACTGTTGGTACATCCCGGTGCCGTCGGTAGACCGGTCAGGTCGACCGTATCGATCGACGTATCCAAATTCGCAGCCGCTATGGCGCCGCGCAGGCTACCCGCGCTTCCGTCGTCCGCGCAATTCTGGACAAACACGCTCGACGCCACTGCGCAGGAAACGTTCACGCCCCAGATGCTCGCCACTGCCACGGCGAGCTGAAGTGGACGCGGCGAAGTAAATAAACGGTTCCGTTTCATCGTTGTTTCCCGTCGAACAAACAAAAATTTGCTTGCTTGACGGCGGAAACGGAAAAAGGCCGGTGGGTCTGCCAACCTGACGCCACCGGCCTTTTTTTATTGCGGTCGCGGTCCCGGTACGCCGTGAATGCCCCCGCCGCCGGACGGCCGATACAACGCACCTTCGGGATTGCGTGGCTCTTCTTCGTAGTGTTGCCGATCGACCTGTTTCGCCGACATCTTGTCCGCGAGCGACGGAAGGATCTTGAACATCAGCGTGTTCATCTTCGACATCGCGCCGACTTTCACATCGCGCGTCGGCGACTCGGCGGCATCGATGATCGCCTGCGCGACCTGTGTCGGATCGATTTGCGGTGTCGGCAATGCAGGCTCGTCGTCCATGTAGTTTCGCGCGTGTTGCGGATACGGCGTGTTGACGGCGGTCGGCTGGATCAACGTTATCGAGATGGGCGATTTGTCGACCTCCTCGATCTCGACGCGCAGCGCATCGGTGAATCCTTTCACGGCGTGCTTGGATGCCGAATACATGCCTTGCAGCGGCGCTACCGCATCGGATACTTCGCTGCCGACGTTGATCAGCGCGCCGGCGTTCTCTTGCAGATAAGGCAACGCCGTCAGCGATCCGTTGACGACGCCCCAGAAATTCACGTCGAACAGGCGGCGGCTGTCTTTCTCGCTCACTTCATCCAGACGACCGTAAATCGAAACGCCGGCATTGTTGACCCACGTATCGATGCGGCCGAATTCGGCGATGGCGGCGGCGGCGATCTTCTGCATGTCGTCGCGCTTGGACACATCGGCTTCCACCGCTATCGCACGCACGCCGGCGGCCTTGCACGCGTTGACGTCGCGCTCGAGCGCGTCGACGCTGCGTGCGGCGAGCACGAGCGTGGCGCCTTTCTGCGCCATCGCTTCAGCAGTCGCGCGTCCTATTCCGCTGGATGCGCCGGTGATGACCACGACTTGTTCCTTGATTGCTTTGTGTTTCCTTGCCATGATTTTCTCCTCGGTTACGGTGTCAAAACGATCTTGCGGCAGTCTTCCTTTTTGTCGTTGAAAATCTGGTAGCCGCGCGCTGCGTCCGCGAGCGACATGCGATGCGAGATGATGATGTCCGGGCGCAGTCGACCTTCTTCGATCGCCTCGAGCAGTTCCGGCAGCAGTTTTTGTACGTGCGTCTGTCCCATCTTGAAAGTGAGGCCCTTATCGAAGGCGTCGCCGAAAAGAAAACCGTTGATCCATCCGGCATAGACGCCCGGTACGCTCACGACGCCGCCGCGCCGCGTCGCGGCGATGCACTGGCGCAATGCGGCGCCGGAGCTCGATTCCACTTTCACGGCGGTGGCGATCGTTTCCAGCGTGCTGCCCTTCGCCTCGAAGCCGACCGCGTCGATCGACGCATCCACACCGCGTCCGTTCGTGGCCTGGATGATTTGTTCGGCGGGATCGTCCTGTTCGTCGAAATTGATCGGAATGACGTTGTATGTCTGCTTCGCGTAGTCGAGCCGATACGGATGATGATCGACCATGTAGATATCTTCGGCGCCCTGCATGCGCGCGCACGCGGCGGCCATCAGCCCCACCGGTCCGGCGCCGAAAATCGCAACGGTCGAACCTTCGCCGATCTCCGCGTTCTGCACGGCCTGATAGCCGGTGGGCAGAATGTCGGAGAGGAACAACACCTGCTCGTCGCTCAATCCGGATGGGATTCGAAATGGGCCGACGTTTGCGAAAGGAACACGCACGAGTTCGGCCTGGCCGCCGGGCACGCCGCCGTATAGATGGCTATATCCGAACAGCGCCGCGGCGGGCTTGGTGTCCTTTTTGTTGAGGATGGCACCGCGGCCGGCATTGGTCGTCTCGCATGCCGCATACAACTCGCGTTCGCAGAAGAAGCAATCGCCGCACGAGATGACGAACGGAATGACGACGCGGTCGCCGACACCGACTTCGGTGACGTCCGCCCCAGCCGCTTCGACCACGCCCATGAATTCGTGACCGAGAAT